>VBOS01000298.1 GCA_005893185.1 Candidatus Eiseniibacteriota bacterium | reverse complement strand
GCCGAGCACCGCGATGCGCGCGCCACGCGTTGCGGGCCGGGTCTCGACCCACGCGAGCGCGGCTTCGGCATCTGCGAGCTCGTAGTGGCCGAGCGTCGTGGGTTTGCGGTCGCGCGCGCGTGACGACCGGAAGTCCACCGCCAGCACTCCGTACCCCGCATCTCTCAAGAACTGTGCATAGCGCCACGCGCGGGTGTGATCGCGCCCGTATCCGTGGAAGACGATGACGAGGGCGGGCTCGTGCCCCGCCAGGTACCAGCCGTCGAGCGAGTCGCCCGCGACCGGGATACGCACGGCTCGCGCGGCCTGGTCGAGGTCGGGCGCGCCGCCGAGGTCGCGCGGCACAGGCGGATAGAGGGCGAGCCAGCCGGAGCCCGCGCCGAAGAGGCCGAGCGCCGTGAAGGACAGGAGCAGGAACCGCGCGGCCCCCGAGGCTTTCGAGCCGTTCCGGTTCACCTAGGCCCCAAGGCCCCGGCCGTTCGCGGGCGTTCGCTCCCCCGATGCGCCCGGCGCAGACCCGAAGCTCAGCCCGCCGCGCATCTCAGAAATCGTCTCAGATGGCGACTTTAAGTCCTCTCGGCCCAATGTATTCCGACTGCGGCCGAATCAGGCGATCGGCTGCGTGCTGCTCGATCACGTGGGCGCACCAGCCCGCGACGCGGCCACATGCGAACAACGAGACGAAGCTTTGCGGGTGGAGCCCAAGCGACTGCAGCACGAGCGCGGTGTAGAACTCGACGTTGGTCCTGAGATTGCGCCCGGGCTTGTGCTCCTCCAGCACCCGCAGCGCGGTCTGCTCGACCGAGCGCGCGAGGTCGAAGAGCTTGCGGTCGTGGAGCACGGCATTGCTCATCTCCTCTGCCACACGGCTCAGCACATCGGCGCGCGGGTCGCGCACCTTGTAGACGCGGTGGCCGAAACCGATGATGCGCCGGCCGGCTGCGAGCTCGTTTGCGAGCCATGCTTCGGCGTTCGCTGCGCTCCCGATCTCCTGCAGCATGTCGAGCACCGGGCCGGGCGCGCCGCCGTGGAGCGGCCCCTTGAGCGCCCCGATCGCTCCCGTCACCGCGCTCACCATGTCGGAGCGGGTGCTGGCGATCACGCGCGCGGTGAAGGTCGATGCGTTCATGCCGTGATCGATGACCGTGACCCAGTACGTGTCGAGGGCCCTCGCCACCACCGGGTCGGGCTCGCTCCCGTGCACCATGTAGAGGAAGTTCGCGGCATGGGCGAGATCCGGGCGAGGCGCGACCGGCTCCTTCCCGGCGGCGATGCGCGCGTGCGCTGCGACCGCGGTCGGGAAGCGCGCGGTCAGCATGCGGGCGCGCGTCAGGTCCGCCTCCTTCGAGATCTCGCCGTCCACACCCACGTCGAGGCTCAGGGTCGCGCACGCCATGCGCAGGGCGTCGATGGGCAGCGCGCCGCGGGCCGAGCGCAGCACCTGCATCGCGCTCTCGGGCAGCTTGCGCAGGGCGGCCATCTCCGCGCGCAGCGTGGCCAGCTCCGCCCGGCCCGGCAGCGAGCCCTTCCACAGCAGGTGCGCGGCTTCTTCGAACGTGACGCGGCCCGCCAGCTCGGACAGCTCGTAGCCGCCGATGATCAGCATTCCCTTCTCGCCATCCACGTGACTCAAGCGGGTCCGTGCCGCGACCACGCCATCGAGGCCACGGTCCGCGGGCCCTGTCGCCTCCGCCATGCCCTTCTCCTTTCCCGCGCCTGCGCTCAGCCGCGCGCCGCCAGATCCTCGACCAGAGCAGCGGCCCCCAGCGTCTCCCCCGTCGCGAAACTCAACGTCTCCCTCCAGTCCTTGAGGCGCCCGGTGCGATAGAGCCGCGTCTGCAGGAACTCTCCGACCTCGGGGCTCGCGACGTACCGCGCCCACACGTCGGCGCCGTCCCCCAGCACGCGCCGCTGGATGTGGCGCTGGAGCTGGGACGCCATCATTTCTCCGAGCATGTAGTTGTGGTAGTAGACCGGCGCCACGCTGAAGTGGATCTTGCTCGCCCAGTCCGGACCGCTCCGGCCCTCGGGGCGCGTCAGACCCTGGAAACGCTCGACCAAATCCCACCACAGCCGGTCGAGGTCCTGGGAGGGATCGCGGTAGAGCGCGCGCTCCATGTGGCACATCACCAGGCACCAGCGCGTCTGCACCAGGAGCTGCCCGCGGATCGCGCGCGCGACCGCAGCCGCCGCGCGCTCCGCCTCGTCCTTCGGCATGCCGGCGTAGTGCGTGAGCCAGGCCGCGCTCTTCGAGAGCCTGCCGAAGAGCATGGCGCTCGCCTCGGTCGAAAGCGTGTGGGCCGGGGCGCGCAGCAGGAACGGCAGCGCCGGATCCACCGACTGGTCGTAGACCGCGTGGCCGAACTCGTGGAGCATCGTGCTCATCCAGCGCTCGGTCGGCCGCAGGTTGCAGAGCACGCGGATGTCCTGCCGGTTGTCCACCGAGAGACAGAAGGCGTGCTGGCACTTGCCGGGTTTCTCGTAGAGGTCGGCGCGCGCCAGCAAGTCGTCGATCTGGAAGCCGATCGCGTGGTAGAAGCTGCGCGTGAGCTGCTCGAGGGACTTCCCCGGGAAGCAGGCGTCGAGGTCCACTCCGGCCGCCGGCGCCTCCTGGAAGAACGGATCGCTGTAGTGCCACGGTCGCAACTCCTCGCGCGCGACGCCGAAGCGCGCGCTCAATCGCTCGTCGAGCTCCCGCTTGTAAGCGTCGAACAGCGGTCGCGTGCCGCGCTCCAGCTCGTCCAGCAGGGCGAACAGCTCGCGCTCGTCGAGCTCGTCGAGTACGAGCATCATCGAGTAGTAGTTCTCGAAGCCGAGATCGCGCGCCGCCCCGTTGCGGATCCGCACCAGCGCGAGCAGGTCGCCCTCCACCTCGCGGGCGATCTGCTTCGACGCCTCCCACGCACGGCGGCGGCGCGCCGATTCGTTCTCGAGCCGCAGCACGTCGAGCAGATGGTTGTCGGTGACGCGCGCGCCGTCCAGGTCGGCGCGGAAGTTGTTGAAGCGGCTCTCGAGCGCCTTCTCGATCTTCACCATGCGCTCGATGGTCTCGGGCGGGATCTGGTGCGCCTGGAAGCTGTGGTGCAGGAGCACGACCTGGCGCAGCAGCGTCTCGTCCGCGATGTCGCCTGCCTGCAGCGCATCGGAGAGGAGGCGGAACGGCTCCGGCCGCGCGAAGATCTTGCGGAGCACCGCGTCGAGCCGCGCGCTCTCCGCCTCGTGCGCGGGATCCCCCGTGACATTGGCCTTCCACACCGCTTCGTTGTGCTCGATGTGGAGCGGCTCGACCTCTGCGACGATCCGGCCCACGAGCGCTTCGAGCGCGCGACGACGTTCCTGGGCTACGGGGGCGGGCTCCACGAGAGCTCCTCGAGGTTCGAGTCGTATCGGATGGCATGCGCGCGGGTCGCCCGGAAACCGCCGGAGCGATCGAGCGCGGCATTATAGGCGGGGGTGCACGGCGGACTCAAAGCGCTCCCCGCCATGCTCAATGCGCGGCGGCGACGAGCCTCCGGTAGAAGCGCGGGCGGCGCGAGCGGAAAAGATTCGTCATGGGCGTGAGCGTCTTGTCGCGGGCCTGCGCGAGGTCCACGTCCGCCGCCCGCGCGCACGTCTCGCGCACCCCGGCGCGCGCAACGACCGCGCCGCGCGGATCCACGATCTGGCTCCGGCCGGTGAATGCCACCCGCCCGCCGGGCCGCGACTCGACGCCGATGCGGTTTGCGGTCACCGTGTAGACGCGGTTCTCGATCGAGCGCGTGAGCATCGCGGCCTGGGCGTTCGCGAACACGAGGTTCGAGGGGTGGGCGATCACGTCCGCCCCCATGAGCGCGAGCGCGCGCGCGGTCTCGGGGAAGCGCCAGTCGAAGCAGATGAGGAGCCCGACGCGCGCGGGCCCCACGCGGTGGACGGCGAGCGGCAGGTCGCCGGGCGAGAACCACTCCTGCTCGCGATCGAACAGGTGGAGCTTGCGGTAGACGGCTTTCACGCCGCCGGGGCCGACCAGCAGCGCGCTGTTGTAGAAGCGCCCGCGGTGGCGCTCGGGGAAACCGGCGATGAGATGGCGCCGGTCGCGCCGCGCAGCTGCGATCAGGGCGCGGGCGGTGGGCCCGGTCGTTGCGTCCTCCGCCAGGGATGCCACCTCGGCGTGCGTGGAGAACACGTAGCCCGAGCTCCACAGCTCGGGCAGAACCGACAGATCGGCCTCGACGCCGGCGGCGAGCGTGAGGCCGCGCTCGAGGTTCTCCGCCACGCGCCCGAAGCGCGGGGCGCCTTGCACGAACGCGACGCGGAAGCTCGCCATGTGCGCCACGCTATCCCGGCGCGCGGTGCGGAGCAAGAAGGGCTCCCGGAACCGTCCGCACCCGGCTGCGCGGGAGCGACTCAGCTCGCGATCGCGTCCTGCCGGGGCTCGCCGCCGCCGAGCGGCGCGCCCGAGCTCTCGGAGAGCGTGATCCGCGCGACCGCTGTGGCGTGGACCAGATGGAGTCCGGTCTGGGTCGTCAGCACGAAGAAGCCCGCGCCCTGCCGGTTCATGAAGTCGGAGAGCCGCTGCGACTCGCGCTCGAGCGGCATCCAGATCTTTCCGGAGAGCGACGTGCCGTCGCTGAACTGCACATCTGCCTCTTCCTCGCGCCAGGGCTGGAACCCACGCGCGTAGACGTCGCTCTGGATCACATGCCGCCCCACGGTGACCCGAACCACAGCGGACTTGTTGAAGAGGCAGGTGCGGCCCTCTTCGCCAACGGCCAAGGGGAGAAACACCGTGCTTTCGTTCAACCTCTCGAGGATCGTCTGGTGGCGCTTGCGCGTGGCGTCGAGGTCGAGGAAGAGCTGTCCCTGAACCGCCTGGACGGAGTCCGACCACAGGGTCACGGGCACGCGCCGCTTGGGGATGTAGTGGTCCATGGTTCGCCTCCACTAGCAACTCGTTTGCCGCATCGCGGCGAAGGCCGACGGTGGTGCCCGCTCTTTAGCCCATGCGCTCGTGATCGCGGCCGGCGCGCCTCCGGCGCCCGTCCCCACGCGAGGGTGGCCCGCTCGAATCCGCCCCGGGCGCATGTGTCCGCCCGGACCGGATTGCGAAACGCATGGCGTCGCGTTCTCGCCCCGGAATTCCGCACGATTTCGGCGCCCAGCGCCTCTGCTAGACTCTGCTCGTGATGATCCAGCGCGCCGAGAACTCAGCTCGCAGGCCCCGCCCGGCCGACCGCCCGCGTTTCCGACCTGGGCCGTGGCTCGCGCTCTACTCGGCCGCACTTGCCGTCCGCGTGATCTACGCCTGGCTCGCCGGAGGGCCGCGTGCCTTGCCCTCCCCCGACGCCGTGGCCTACGACGCCATCGCCTGGCAGCTCGCCCGGGGCGCCGGGTTCTCGCTGCCGGGGGCCGGCGGCCACGATCCGACCGCCATCGTACCGCCGGTCGTTCCCTGGCTCGCGAGCCTCGTCTACCGCGCAGCTGGCCATCAGTTCTTCGACGCGCTCCTGCTCCAGTGCGCGATCGGCGCGCTGGTGCCGCTCCTGCTAGCGGGCTACGCCCAGTCGGTCTTCGGCGGCCGTGTGGGGCGGACCGCGGGCTGGCTCGCGGCGGCGCACCCGTTGCTCGTGCGCTTCTGCTGCGACCTGCTTCCCGAAACCACATTCACGGCGCTGATGCTGGTCGCGTTCACGGCGAGCGCGGCGTGGGTGAAGGCGCCCCGCCCGGGGCGCGCTCTCGGCGTCGGGCTGACGTGGGGCGTCGCGTCGCTCGCGCGGCCCGCCGCTCTGCTGTTGCCGGTGGTGGTGGCGGCGTGGGCCTGGGTGCCGGTCGGGCTCACGGTGCCGGCGCGCGAGCGCATGCGGCAGACGTCGCTGCTGCTCTTAGGCCTCGCGCTCGCGATCGGTCTGTGGACGCTCCGGAACGCGCTCGTGCTCCGAGCGTTCGTGCCGATCACGACCGGCGGCGGACGGGCGCTGCTCGATGGCAACAACGACCTGGTGTGGAACGATCCCCGGCTCCGCGGCGATGAAATCAGCACGGCCCACATCGAGCCTTACGCCTCGGAGGTGCGCGGGCGGAGCGAGCCGGAAGCCGAAGCGCTGGCGCGGCGGCGTGCGTGGGCGTTCCTGGCTGCGCATGGGAGCGAGTGGCCGGCGATGGCGGCCGCAAAGCTCGCGCGGTTCTGGCGCGTGACATCCGGAGGCGGTGCATGGCTCACCCCGGGAGGCCCGGGATCTCCGCTGGCGAGGCGGCTCGCGGTCATCGACCCGCTGCTCGTCTGGTCGGTGCTGACCTGGCCGTTCACGGCGTGGGGGCTCGTCCAGACGTTGCGGGGACCGCGGCGCTTCTACCAGGGCCTCGGCTTCCTCGTCGTCGTCTACTTCACCACTCTCGCCATCGTGTCCTCGGGTGCGCTTCGCATGCGCATCCCGGTCGAGCCGATGCTCGTGCTCTTCGCGGCGGTGGGGTTCGAAGACGCCCGCCGCCGCCTGCGCATGCGCGCACGCGCATTGCGCGTGATCGTCGGCCGCAGTGGAGCCACCCGTGCCGTCTGAGCGCGCTCCCCGCCTCCTCGCGCTTCCGCGCAACGATCGAGCGGACCTCCTGCTGCTCGCGCTGCCGAACACGGCGCTGCGCGAGGCCTGCCGGCAGCTTCAGCTCACGTTTCCGGGCTACCGCCTCGAGCGGGTCCGGCCGATCGACATGGCCGACGCGCTGGCGGAGGAGTACGAGACGTCGGAAGAGGACGCGGCGGCGATCGATCGGATCGTCGACGAGTGCTGCCCGCTGCCTCCCACGATCCCGGAGGAGCGGGTCCCGACGAGCCGCATTCCGAATCGCATGGTCGAGCTGCTGACCTGGCTCGCGGCCGAGGACCCGGAGGCCGTGCTCGCCCCGCTCCTGTGGAGGCTTCTCGGGCATCCGGTGGAGAGCGTGCGTGCTGCGGCGGCCGCCTCGCTCCGTGATTACATCGAGTCGTTCGATCGGGCGGCGGCCGAGGCTCCCGAGGAGAATGGCGACGCGACTGCGAACGCGCAGGCGGCCGAACCGGAGTCCGGGCTGGAGCCCGGGTCGGAGCCCGGGCCCGACGAAGAGAGCGCGCCCGCCGCCTCGGGCGTGCTGCGGCGTCAGCTCCGGGCGGCCGAGTCGCGCGTCGGGAAGCTGGCATCGGACATCGAGGCGGCCCGCACGCTGCTCGCCACCGAGCGTGCGCACGGCGCCCGCAAGGACTTGCGGCTCTCGCGCCTCAAGCTGGACCTCGAGCAGGCGCAGGCGGAGCTGCGAGCGGCCCGCGAAGCGAGGGCTGCGCTCGAGGCCGACCTCGACCGCGACACGCGCGCCCTGTTGCGGCAGCGCGAATCCGAGGTGGAGAACCTGAGGCACGAGGCGGAATCCCTGCAACGCAAGCTGGAGGAGGCGCGCCGCCGTGAAGCCGAGGCCATAGCGGAGTCACGAGAGCGGAGGACGCCGGTCGAGCCGCCCGCGCCGGCGCCTGAGGAGGCGTCGCCCGCGCCCGGGGATGCGGCCGCGCCCTTTCAGGTGCCCGAGTTCACTTCGGAGTTCTACGAATCGATCGAGGAGTGGGACGACCGCATCCTGAAGTCCACGTTCGAGAACGGCACCGACGTTCGACTGCTCTATCGACGCAAGCCGGGCCGCGGGATCGAGATCCTGAGCCTCATCGACCGCGAGAACCTCGACCGCTACGTCCGCCAGTACAAGCGACGCACGCACACCTAATTTCCGGTCGATGAGGTCGGGGGGGGCCTCGGTCGTCGGCGGGGCGCGTGGCCCCCGCCGCATCCACCCCCCCACCAGCGCTCAACGCCCACCTCCTCACGAGGCCTCCCCCGACCTCATCGACCGGAGACCGGGTCGCCTGTGCGGCCTCGCGTGACCGGCCGCTACTTCGGCAGCACGCTCGCGACCTGGTAGCGGAAGGAGTAAGAGCGTGGCTGGCCCTCGATCAGGAACACGAGGTTCACGCCGAACTGGCGGTCCTGATACTGGGGCGCGGCGTGGTCTTCCGGGAGCAGCGGCCGATGGAGCTGCTCGTCGCTCGAACCGGAGTCCACCAGGTAATCGATCGGGAACAGATAGTCGCTGTAGCGCTGCAGCCCGGGGATTTGCGTCTGGGTCTGCGGACGGAAGCGGTCGGGGAAGCGCGTGGTCGCGTGCGCGACCTTGCCGGTGTGCCCCAACGGACCATCGAACGTCGACCGTTCCCAGTCGATCCACGTCGGGCGGTCTTGTCGGTTCTCGACCTGCACGAACAGCGCCGCCGGTGTCGGACGGAAGTAGAACGAGAGCTCTCGGTCCTGGAACGTGAAGCGCTCCGATGACGGCGCGACCTGCTTGAAGCGGTAGCGATAGAGGGCGCCCGGCGAGCCCGGGCGAGGGGCGACGGAATCCGCGGCGCCGCTCACGATCGCGGGTGGGATGTACGCTTCCCCCTGGGGCAGCGGTGTCTCGTGCGGGCCGGAGGTCACGACCTCGGGGGAGCCCGACGAGCAGCCGCCCAGCGACGCCAGGCAAAAGAGAAGTGACGCGGCCCTTGCGACGGGGATCAGACGCACGGAGCGAGACTAGATGGCATCCGCGCGCGTCGTCAAGCTCCGCGCAGCTGAGCCGCGTGCCAGCACGTGCAGCAGCGCGGGCTCGAGCGCCGGGAAGCGGAACGCGTAGCCCGTTTCCTGTAGTCGGCGCGGCTCCACCCGCTGGCTCGCGAGCAGCAGCTCGTCCGCCATTTCGCGGCCCAGCAGCAGCCGGAGCGCGAAGGCGGGAGCTGGCATCCACGCGGGACGCCCGAGCACCCGAGCCAACGTGCGCGCGAACTCGAGCTGCCTCACAGCCCCCGGCGCGACGGCGTTCACGGCGCCCCGCAGAGTGCAGCAGCGCGGGCTCGAGCGCCGGGAAGCGGAACGCGTAGCCCGTTTCCTGTAGTCGGCGCGGCTCCACCCGCTGGCTCGCGAGCAGCAGCTCGTCCGCCATTTCGCGGCCCAGCACCAGCCGGAGCGCGAAGGCGGGAGCTGGCATCCACGCGGGACGCCCGAGCGCCCGAGCCAACGTGCGCGCGAACTCGAGCTGCCTCACAGCGCCCGGCGCGACGGCGTTCACGGCGCCCCGCAGAGCATCGTGCGAAAGCGCATGACCGACGGCGCCGAGCACGTCATCCACCGCGATCCAGCTCATCCACTGCCGCCCGTTTCCGAGCGGCCCGCCCAGGCCCAGGCTCGTGAGCCTGCGCATCGGCTCCAGCGCCCCGCCGCGTGCTGCGAGCACGATCCCGAAACGCATGCGGACGACGCGGATCCCGCGGCGCTCCGCCGTCTCCGTCGCCGCCTCCCACGCGCGCGCAACTTCCGGGAGGAAGCCCGTTCCGGGAGCGCTCTCCTCGGCGGTCGCCGTACCAGCCGACCGCAGATGCCGAGACCAGCACGCGCGGCGGGCGTTCGAGAGCACTGAGCCCATCGCACAGCAGCCGCGTCCCGCGCACCCGGCTCTCGCGCACACGACGCTTATAGGCGGCGTCCCAGCGCCGCGCGCCGATGCTCTCGCCCGCGAGATGAACCACGGCTTCGAGCCCCTCGAGCACCCCGCGATCGAGCACGCCGGCCTCGGGGTCCCAGCGGCGGTCGGAGGCCGAATGCAGAGCGCGGCGCGTGAGCCGTACGATCTCGTTCTGCCGTCCGAGCTCCGCAGCCAGCGCCGATCCCAACAGGCCCGTCGCGCCCGTGATCAGGATCTTCATGGATGGGGATGACGATCGCGCGGCGCTAAGGGGGTGCCGGGCGCCTTTGCGCGGCGCCCAATGCCCGCCCTCCGGCGCTCGCGACGTCCGCCGCCCGGCGCCGCCTACCGCTCGACCGCGCGGCTCTCCGGCTTCCTCTCCATGTTCGTCATGAACGCCTTGAGGAAGTCCACCGGCACGGGGAAGATCGTCGTCGAGTTGTTCTCGGTCGCGATCTCCGCGAGGGTCTGGAGGTAGCGGCGCTGCAGCGCCGCCGGCTCGCGCGAGATCACGGCCGCCGCCTCCGCCAGACGCGCCGCCGCCTGGTACTCGCCCTCGGCGTTGATCACCTTGGCCCGGCGCTCGCGCTCGGCCTCGGCCTGGCGCGCGATCGCGCGCTGCATCTCCTGCGGCAGGTCCACGTTCTTCACCTCGACCGTCGTCACCTTGATGCCCCACGGCTCGGTCTGGCGGTCGATCACCTGCTGGAGCGCCTGGTTGAGCTTCTCGCGCTCGCTCAGCAGCTCGTCCAGCTCCTGCTGGCCGAGGATCGAGCGCAGGGTGGTCTGCGCGATCTGCGAGGTCGCGTACAGGAAGTTCTCGACCTGGACCACGGCCTGCGCGGCGTCCATGACCCGGAAGTAGATCACGGCGTTCACCTTCACCGAGACGTTGTCCTTGGTGATGATGTCCTGCGGCGGGACGTCCATCGTCACCGTGCGCAGCCCGACCTTGATCGCACGATCGATGACCGGCCACAGCAGCACGAGTCCCGGGCCCCGCTCGCCCCTGAGCCGCCCGAGCCGGAACAGTACCAGCCGCTCGTACTCGCGGACGACGCGGATGGCATTGGCCAGGACGATGATGAACAGCAGTGCGACGAACGCGAGCAGGATCGAAATCGGTCCGATCATCTGCGTGCCTCCTTGGTCAGGGGGCGCACCTTGAGGGTGAGCCCGTCGACTCCCGTGATCTCGACATCGCCTCCCACGTCGGCCGATTCGTTTCCCGCCGACGCCCTCCACAGCTCACCGTCGATGCGCACCATCCCGAACGGCGCGAGTCGCTCGACCACAGATGCGCGCCGCCCGCGCAGCCCGGCCGGCCCTGTGCGCACGGCGAGCCGCTGCGCCCTGAGCCCCGCCCCCACGACCACCAGGAAGAACGCAGCCGTGACAGCCGTCGCGCCGCCGATCACCGTCCAGGGCAGGCGCGGCCCCTCCGACCGGAACAGGATGAGCGAGCCCAGGATCATCGACAAGATGCCGCCCGCGGCCAGCAAGCCGTGGCTCGCCACTTTGATCTCGGCGAGGAAGAAGACGACGGCGAGCAGCAGCAGCGCGATCCCGGCGTAGTTGACCGGCAGCGCCGAGAGGGCGAAGAAGGCGAGGATCAGACAGATGCCGCCCACGATCCCGGGCAGGATCGCGCCCGGGTTCTGCAGCTCGAACAGCAGCCCGTAGAAACCGAGCATGAGGAGGATGTAGGCGACGCTCGGCTCGGCGAGGACCGCCAGCACCCGCTGGCGGAAGCCGGGCTCGATGCGATCGTTCGGCAATCCCCGCACGCGCAGGACGCGCCGCTCCTCGCCGCGCCGCCAGGTCCGGCCGTCGGCCTTGGCCAGCAGCTCGGGCAGCGTGGCCGCGATGAAGTCCACCACCTTGAGGTCCACCGCCTCGGTCTCGCTCGCCGCCACCGCCGAGCGCACCGCCTTCTCCGCCCACTCGATGCTGTGCCCGCGCTGGGCAGCCACCGTGCGCGCGAACGCCGCCGCGTCGTTGGTCGCCTTGCGCGCCAGCGTGGAGTCCATCGGGCCCTGGAGATTGATCGGGGTCGCGGCTCCGATGTTGGTGCCGGGCGCCATCGCCGCCACGTCGCCCGCCATGGTCACGAACACTCCGGCCGACGCCGCCCGCGCCCCGCCGGGAGTCACCCACGTGATGATCGGAACGGTGGAGGCGAGCATACTCTTCACCATGTCGCGCATGCTGCTCTCGAGCCCGCCCGGCGTGTCGATCTCGATCACGAGCGCGCGGTAGCCCTGCCGCTCGGCGCGGTCCACCGATGAGATCAGCGCCTCGGCCGTGACCGGGGAGACCGGCCCTTCGAGGCGAACGACGAGCACGCGGCCCGCGTTCCTCCCTTCGGACGGCGCGGGCTCAGCCGCCTCGGGCTCGGTTGCTTGAGCGGGCTTGGTCGGCGTCGAACGGCGCGCGCCCGCCAGCGAGCCGCCCTTCTCCACGGGCCTGTGCTTTCGCGTGCCGGCGGCCCCTGCATGCGGGACGGGCGCGGCCAGCGCCAGCGCGGCCAGCGCGACGAATGCGATGAGCCCAGCGCGACGGAACCCGCTCATCTCGCTCCCTCCCGCGCAGCTGCGCGCTTCGGTCCACGTGTTTGGGCGAGCGCGAGGCGCCACGCCTCGAGGTACTTGAGCCCGCTCCCGGTGTTGAAGATCACGACTCGCTCCGAGCTTCCCACGGCGCCGGACGCGCTCAGGCGGCGGAGCGCCGCGAGCGTGGCGCCGCCCTCGGGACACGCGAAGCATCCGGCTTCGCGCGCGAGATCGGCCATCCCTTGCAGCATCTCCTCCTCCCCGACCGCCACGGCGGTGCCGCCGCTCTCGCGGATGGATCTCAGGATCAGCCGATCCGCGAACGGCGAAGGAACGCGCAACCCGCTCGCCACGGTCGCGGCGTCCGCCCATGGCGCGATGTCGGGCTCGCCGCGCTCGAATGCGCGCACCACCGGGGCGCATCCTTCCGACTGCACAGCGATCAGCCTCGGCATGGGGCCGCGAATCCATCCGAGCTGCTTCATCTCGTCGAACGCGCGCGCCATGCCCACCAGTCCCGTGCCGCCTCCGGTAGGATAGAAGATGGCATCCGGCAAGCGCCACCCGCCCTGCTCCGCGATCTCGTAACCCAATGTCTTCTTGCCCTCGAGGCGGAACGGCTCCTTGAACGTGGCCACGTTCCACCAACGTGGGGCCGGCGCCCAGGCGGCGAGCGCCTTTCCCGCATCCGCGATGGTGCCGGGCACGAGCTTCACCTCCGCGCCCAGCGCATGCGCCTCGGTCACGAAGGCGCGCGGCGTGTCCGCTGGCACCACGATGCGGCAGCCGAGGCCCGCGGCCGCCGCGTAGGCCGCCGCCGCGCTCCCCGCGTTGCCCGCAGATGGGAGCGCGACCGCCGGGAGCCCCCAGGCGCGCGCCGCGCTCACAGCCAGGCTCAGGCCGCGCGCCTTGAAGGAGTGCGTGGGGTTCGGCGACTCCTCCTTGAGCCACAGCTCAGCCACGCCCGTCGCGCGCGCGATGCGCGGGAGCGGCAGGAGCGGCGTGCCGCCCTCGCCCAACCGCACGACGTCGAAGCCTTCCGCGAAGGGCAGCACGGCGCGGTAGCGCCACAGGTCTGCGCCGTTTCGTCCCAGCGCGTCGCGCGGCTGCTCGCGCTCGATGGCTTCGAGATCGTAGCGCGCGACCAACGGCCGCCCGCACGCCGCGCAGGTCGAGCGCGGGGCCGAGAGATCGCAGACGGCGCGACACTCCGAGCACTCGAGAGTCAAGAGCCGCGGGTTGAACGGGCCGCGCGCGTTCATCGCGGCGCGCCTTCCTGCTCGAGCTCGGCGCGGAGCTTGCGGAACGACTCCCAGCGCCGCGCCGAGATCTCTCCGGCCTCGGCGGCCGCGCGGATCGCGCAGCCCGGCTCCGATTCGTGGCGGCAGTCGGCGAACCGGCACTTGCCGAGGAACCGGCGAAATTCCGGCCACGCCTGGTCGAGATCGCGCGGACCGATCCCCCACAGCCCGAAGGCGCGCACGCCCGGCGTGTCGATCAATTCGAGATCGGGCTCGGGCGCGATGAGCCAGGCGGCGGAGGTCGTGTGCCGCCCCTTGCCGGTGCGCGGATTCACGAGGCCTTCGCGCAGCTCGACGCCGGGGGCGAGCGCGCTCAGCAACGTGCTCTTTCCCACGCCCGAGTGCCCGGCGAACAGGCTGCGCCGTCCGCCGCACGCGCGCCGCAGCGCCTCCACGCCTTCGCCGGTCCTGGCGCTCAGACGGTGCGCGGGGTAGCCGGCGCGCACGTAGTCGTCGAGCAGGGCCTGTGCTTCGTCATCGGGCACGAGGTCGCACTTGTTGATGGCCACGCGCGCCGGAAGGCCGGCGTGCTCCGCCTGGCACAGCATACGGTCCACGAGGCCGGCGCGGAACTGCGGCTGCACGATGGATGCGACCACCACCACCTGGTCGAGATTGGCCGCCACCACCTGCTCGGCTGCGCGCTCGCCCGCGCCGCGCCGGCTGAAGGTGTTGCGCCGCGGCGTGACCTCGGTCACAACCGCCTGCCCGCCCTCCTCGACGTAGTGAGCGACGTCGCCCACCACCAGAGCGTTGCCCAGCGACCTGCGCGGACCCATGAGCCGGCCGCGCACCGTGGCCTCGATCGGCTCGCCGCCCGCCGGATGGAGCACGCAGGCGCGGAAGTCCACGCGCGTGACGACCGCGCAGCGCGCGGCGGTGGCGGCGCCCGGGCTCGGCCGACGGGTCAGGTCGAGCCCCCCCCGCGGTCCTGCGGCAGCGTGATGTGGAAGGTGGTCCCTTCTGCCGGCGGACACTCGGCGGCGATCCGCCCGCCGTGGTTGGTGATGATGCGGTAGGAGGTCGAGAGCCCGAAGCCGTGCCCGCCCTTCTTGGTCGTGAAGCTCGGCTCGAAGATCCGGGCCCGGATCTCGGGCGGGATCCCGGGGCCGGTGTCGCTCACGTCGATCCGGATCACGCGCGCGCGCTCGTCCGATGAGCCGGCCACGCGGATCACCTTGCGCGGGCTGCCGGCCTCCTTCATCGCGTCGGCGGCGTTCAGGAACAGGTTGAGGAACACCTGGTGGAGCTGGCCGGGGTCGGCCATCAGCTCGGGCAGCGGATCGGCGAGCCTCAAGTCCCACTCCACGCCGTCGAACCGGGCTTGAGCGCGCACGAACTCGACCGAGCGCTCGAGCAGCTTGTTGAGGTTCACGCGCTCGATCGAGAGCTCGGCGCGCGAGAACTCCACCAGGCCGCTCGCCAGCGCCTCCATGTGGCCCGCCTGCTCGAGCACGATCTCGGCGTGGCGCGGGACGTTGTCGAAGACCTTGCGTCCCGCATCCCGCACCAGCATCTGGGCGCGCGCGCTGATGATCGCGAGCAGGTTGCGCAGCTCGTGCGCGATCTCGGCCGCCATCTCTCCCTTCGCCGCCATCCGCTCACGGTGGATGAGCTGCCGCTGGGCGTTGCGGATCTCGGTCTGGCGGCGCGTGGACTCCAGGATCATGCGCAGCGGGGCGTAGAAGAGCGCGAGCCCCACGTAGCCCACTGCGATGTACGAGATCACCATGAGCGGGCTCATGAAGAAGGAGGCCGCGTCGTCCAGCAGGCGCTCCGCGTAGAAGTAGTCCTCGCGCAGCACCGCCGGATAGGAACGGTCCGTGGACCACGCGACCGCCACCGCCACCAGCGCGCGATTCACGAGCAGGTAGCCCGCGAACAGGCCCAGCATCGGGAGCACGAGCCGGAGCGCCGCGAGCGCCCCATGGGGCGCGCCCGCCGCCTCGAGCCCGAGGGCGGGGCCGCCGAGGGCCGCGAAAGCTGCGCTCGCCACCCACAGGGTGATCGCGATCTGCGCCGAGTTGAAGGCGGCGCGGATCCAGGGTTTGCGCTGGATGACCAGCTCGGCGAGCAGGCTGCTCACGGCCGTGATCCACATCGCCGATTCCCGGCCCCAGAGGATTGCGGTGGCGAGATTCGCGACCGCCGCCATCGAGAGCGTGCCCTCGCCGGAGAGGGTGTGGAGCCACAGGGTCTCGCTGAAAACGCACACCAGCACCCAGGCCAGGTAGTGCGGCCAGCGGCTCGCGAGGTCGTGCGGGATCGAGAACCCCAGCAGCACGACCGCCGCGAGGATCACGAGCGCCACGTAGAGACGCAGGCGCAGACGCCCAGGCCCGGCCGCTGCGTGAGGGTGATCGCGCCGCGCTCGCCCGGCGCCCCCTCGAACGGGTCGCGACGCAGCAGCCAGTGCCCGTCGAGGTCGAGGTAGTCGGCGAGCGGCGCGACCTGCGCAGCTGCGCTCAGGGCCAGGCTCGACTCCACCATCGAGCCCAGCATGACCTTGAGGCCGAGGGCGCGCGCAGCGTGGATCATGCGCAGCATCTCGCGCAGGCCGCCGGTCTTCATGAGCTTGAGGTTCACCCCGTCCACGCGCCCCGCGAGATTGCCGAGGTCGCGCAGGCGGTGGCAGCTCTCGTCCGCGAACACCGGGATGCCGCTGCGCTCGCGAACCCACCGCAGCCCGTCCAGATCCTCGCGCGCCACCGGCTGCTCGACCAGCTCGATCCCGAGCGGCTCGATCTCGCGCAGCACGCGCACGGCGTCCGTCGGCTGCCACGCTGTGTTGGCGTCCACCTGGAGCATGCCCTGGTACCGCTTCCGGATGCGGCGCAGGTTGTCGACGTCGCCGGGAGCGCCGAGCTTGACCTTGATGCGCGGGAAATCGATCACGGTCTCGAGCTTCCGCTCCATCTCCTCGGGGGAGGCGAGCCCCAGGGTCACGCACGAAACCGGCGTGGTCGCGGGATCCAGGCCCAGCAGCTTCCACACCGGCAACCCCAGGCGCTTGCCGATCCAGTCGTGAAGCGCCATCTCGAGAGCCGCGCGCGCCGCGCCGTGGCCGCGCAGCACGTCCCACAGCCTCTGCTCGATCGCCTCGAGCGCGAATGGGTCTTCTCCGAGGTGCGGCGCCCAGGTCTCGAGCGCCGCCTCGACCAGCCGGGAGTTCTCGCCGTAGTAGTGCGAGGGCGACGCCTCCCCCAGCCCCGTGATCCCATCGTGCTCGATCCGCACCAGCGTGTTGGCGTGCGCTCTCGATGCCCCGACCGAGATGCGGAACTCGAAAGCGGTTTCGAGCCGCAGCGGCTCATGCGTGAGGCGCATGCGTCCTCCCCTTGAGCGCGAGGACTGCATCCGCCAGCGGGCCGGCGCCGAAACGCACCGGGTCGGTGGCGGGGAGCGCAAGCTCTCGCTCCGCCGCCTCGCAGGCCGCGCGGGCCGCCGCCTCGCCGAGATCGAGCGTGTTGAGCGCAACTCCCACGACGCGCGCGGGCCGCAGCCAAGCTGCCGCGGTCTCGTAAGCGCGCGCCAGCTCCTCGAGCGGCGGGATCGGGATCTCGTGCGGCGCGCCCTCCGCCGTGCGGATGGCCGCGCGGCCGGCGTGGTGGCACAGGATCATGGCGCGCGGGCAGGAGCCTGCGAGCAGCGAGAGCGTGACCCCCGAGTAGCCCGGATGGTGGAGCGCGCCCTGGCCCTCGACGATCACGACCTCCGCTTCGCGCCCCGCCCCGAGAACCAGGTCCTCGATCGCTCCGGCCGCGAAGTCCGAGACCACCGCGTCCACAGCGACGCCGCGGTCCGCGATCATGATCCCGGTCTGACCGGTGGCCACGAACGCTGCGCGCGCGCCGCGCTGCTCGAGCGCGCGGGCCAGCTCGAGGGCCGCCGTCATCTTGCCCACGTTGCAGTCGCTGCCCACGGTGAGCACGACGATCGCGTCCAGCTCCGTGGCGCGCGCCGCCGCCACGATGCGGTGCTCCGGCGGGCGGCGCAGATCGAGGATGCGCCCGCCGTGACGCGCTGCGACAGCTGCCAGCTCGGGATCGTCGGCCAGGAACACGTGCAGCCCGGAGAGCACGTCCCAGCCACGGCCGAGAGCTTCACGCACCACCGCGCGCCAGGCTTCCGGGAGCCCGCCGCCCTGGGGCGCGATCCCGATCGCGAGCGAGTCCGCCCCGCGCGCAGCTGCCGCCGGCGCATCCGCCACCACCGGGATCGCCCCTCCGACGCCCACGCACTCCGCGGCGGTGCGGCCCGCGCGCGTCGAGTCGATCACCGCCACCACCTGCTCCGGCCGGTACCGCAGCACGCCGACCGCGGTCTTGGCGTCGAACGGGGTGAAGCGGCCTTCCGCCAGGAGAGCGAGGCGCCGCCGTCTTCCGAGCATGGCGGGAACGCCTACCTCAGCGAGTCGTACACGTTGACGTAGCGGTCCACCATATCGTTCACGTTGAAGCGCTCGCGCGCCACGCGGCGCGCGCGCCGCCCCATGCCCCGCCTCAAGCGTTCGTCGCCGAGCAGCCGGAGCACGGATGCCACGAAGCCGTCCACGTGGCCCGAGTCGTGGAGGTATCCGGTCACGCCGTTCTCGATCACCTCGGGCAGGCCGCCGGCGTTGGAAGCGACCACCGGCACCTCGGCGCTCATGGCTTCGAGCGCCACCAGCCCGAAGCTCTCCGATGAGCTCGGCAACAGGAAGACATCGGCCAACGGGAGGATTTCCTCCATGCAATCCTGGTTGCCCAGGAAGAGCACGTCGCGCTCGGCTCCCAGCTCGCGGACCCGGTGCTCTGCGCCCGCCTTCTCCGGCCCGTCCCCCACCATCACCAGCTTCACAGGGACCCTCTTCCGCACCTCGGCGAACACTTGAATCACGGTCGGTATGTTCTTGACCGCGCGGAAGTTGGAGGCGTGCATGAGAACCCGTGAATGAGGCGGAGCGAGGCGAAGCCCCGAGCGCCTGCGGGGCGCGAACACCTCCGGGTCCACGAAGTTGTAGATCACATCGATCGGCTTGGTGATGCCGAAGGTCTCCTCGGTGCGGTCCTTGAGGAAGCGGCTCACAGCGGTCACCCGATCGCTCGACTGGATGCTGAACTGGGTGATGCGGAAGTACGAGGGCTCGATCCCCACCACCGTGATGTCGGTGCCGTGCAGGGTGGTGACCACACCGAGCTGGCGCGGCAGGAGGAGCTGCCGGGCGAGGTAGGCGCTGGCCGCGAACGGCAGCGCGTAGTGCACGTGCAGGACCTCGAGGCCGTAGTTCTCCACGACTTCGACCATCTTGGTCGAAAGCGCGAGGTTGTAGGGCGCCTGCTCGAAGACCGGATAGGTCGCGATCGTGACCTCGTGGAATAGGACGTTCGACTCGAACCGCCGCAGCCGGAACGGGAGCCGGCTGGCGATGAAGTGCACCTCGAACCCGCGGCGCGCGAGCGCGAGGCCCAGCTCGGTCGCGACCACGCCGCTCCCGCCGAAGTGGGAGTAGCAGGTGATCCCGATTCTGCGCGTGCGCCGGGACTTCACAGCGGTCGTCCGGGGCGAGGCTTCATCGGCTGCGCGTTCGCTCCCCGGCTCAGCGGGACGGCGGCGGGCGCGAGCTGCGACGGACGCCGGCGGAGATTCCGGGCGCGCGCGCCTCTTCTTCGCCCGCCCGCCCTTCACGCCGCCCCCTCCACAGCTCCGAGCAGCACGCGCGCGTCGTGGATCGCGACCGGGCCGCGCATGCGGTAGCCTTCGCCGTAGCGCGCCCCGATCAGGGCTCCGAAGCTGCGCGCGCGCGCCTCCACCTCGCCGCGGAAGTCGGGATGCGTGAGGTACGTCGCCGGAGCGACCCGGCCGCCCGGCTCGAGTGCTTCCGGATCGAGCTGGCTCCGGTGCGCCGCCAGCGCGGCCGCGCGCCGCTCCCAGACCGGGCTCACGTCCACCACGAGCTGCGGCGGCCGGTCGGTGCGGTAGAGCGCGAACAGCACCCGCGCCGGCCGGTGCGGCTCGCCCGGCGCGTCGAAGCGCGCGAGGCCCGAGACGTAACAGGCGCGCGCGACGAGGTGCGCGGCCTCGACATGGTCGGGATGCGCGTCGTCGTGTTGCGGCGCGACGACCAGGCTCGGACGGTGCGTGCGGATCGCGCCCGCCACCACCCGGAGCTGGACGTGGTCCGAGCGGTCGATGCCGAGATCGGGAAGGCCCAGGTTCATCCGCTCCGCGACCCCGAGGAGCTTCGCAGCATCTGCCGCCTCGCGCGCCCGCACTTCCGGCGTGCCGCGGCTTCCGGCCTCGCCGCGCGTGAGGTCGGCGATTCCGACCGCGTGCCCGTGCGATGCAAGCAGCGCAGCCAGCCCGCCGCTCGTCAGCTCGACGTCGTCGGGATGGGCGCCGAAGAACAGGGCGTCGAGCGTCATTCGGACCGCCTCGCCCGGCGCGCGAGCCTGGCGCGAACCGTCACAGCTCGGGCACCAGGTGCTCGAACGCGCCCCGCGCCACGCGCTCGGCGTGCTCGGCCGCGAGGTCGGACAGCTCGCCCGCGACCTCGGTCCCGCGGTATGCCGCCAGCTCGAGCGAGGCGAGCCTGCGCTCCTGCAGCTTGTCCCCCGGCAACAGGTAGTAGCGGACGCGCAGCCATTCGGGATTCCGGCGCTCGATCTGGTGCCGCACCTTGGCGGCGATCCCTTCGCGCAGGCGTGTGAACTGGTAGTCGACCTTGGCGCGCGCCGACTCCACGAGCTGCGGCAGGCTCGCGTCCACCCGGCGGCTGGACTCCGCAACTCCCGAGAGCCCGGCGAGCGCAACTTGGTGCGCGCGCTCCAGCGCATCTCGGACGTCCGCCGGCACCTGCCCCTCTGCGTGTCGCTTGAGCACCTGATCGGCGCCCGTCACCAGATCCCACGGGTCGGCCCCGCTGGCCTCGAGCATCGCGACCGCTGCCGGTGGCAGCCAGGTCGCCCCGAGCCGCGGCACCGGGCAGGCGGGTTGCACATCGAGCCCCGCGAACACCTCCTTGAGCTGCGCGAGGTAGGCGAGCTCCGCCGGGCCGCAGGCCATCGCAACAGTGGGCAGCACGCCGTCCTGTACCGCCGGGCGCAGCGCCACGTTGGGGGCATCGCCGGGCGCGACCTTGTGGCGCCGCCCGTCTTCGATTGCGAACACGAACGACTCCAGCGCTGAGTCCGCGAGCGGCCGCCGTCCGATCGCTCGCTCCAGCTCCTCTCCCGCCGCGCTCGCCGCCGCCGACAGCTCCTCCGCGCGCGCGAGGTAGCGGTCGATGACCGTGCGCGCGGCACTCCGGAACGCCGGCAGTCGGGGGTCCACGACCACCAGTCCCTGCTCGGCGAAGAGCGCGAGCACCAGCGCAGCATGCGCCTCCCCCAGGTCGCGCGCCGCGCCGCGGGCGCGCGCGAGCAGACCGCCCACCGCCGCGGCGCCGGGCAGGGCGCCCCACAGCCTCTGCGCCTCCTCTTCGAGCGGCAAGAGCGCGGAAGATGCGATGCCCCCCACCAGGCCGCCGTCCGCGTGGGCCGAGTCGGGCAGCGAAACCTCGTGCGATGTGAGCGTGGGATCCGCGACCGAGGCCGAGCGGATCTCGGCGAAGTCCGAGTCCTCGTTGTGCACCCAGAAGACCGGAACGCACGGCACGCCGGTGCGCGCGACGAACGTGCGCGCGATCCCGACGGCGGTCGCGATCTTGTGCAGCGAATAGAGCGGCCCACCGAGCGGCGCCGGCTGCTGACCCGCGATCGCGCACACCGCCTCGCCGCGCGCCAGCCGGTCGAGCGCGGCGAGCGAAGCTGCGGAAGCGCCGAGGCGGCGATGCAGCTCGGCCAGCTCGCGCGCGAGTGCTGCAGGAAACGGCGCGCGCTTCGCCTCGCCCAGCCGCGCGAGCGCAGCGGCATCGCTCCAGGCGGTCGCGAAGCGCCGGCGCGAGAGTGGGCCGCCGTGCACCACGTCGGCGACCAGCGGATCGTACAGCCGGTCGAAGCGAGGCTCGGGACGCGGCTCGACCCGCGCGCGAAGCGCGAGCGACCGGGTCACCACGTCGCGGAGCGCGCGGGGACCCGCGGCGCGCGAAGGGCGGCGCGCCGGGACGGGGCGCCGCGACAGGAGGAACGCATGATCGGCGCGCATGGTAGGCGCGGGCTATGAAGGGGTCAACCGCGGCGGAACACGAACGTACTCCGCGCGCGGCCTTGAGCTGCGGGGTCGGGCGGGCGACGAATCCCGGGCGTGTCGGCGGCCCGAGCACCCGCGGCGCGGCACGTCACGTGCGCGGGGCGGAATCCCGTCCGAACGCAGCGCGCCATGCGCGCGCTGCCGCGGCCGCTGCGGCCGGGCCTGCCGCGCGCGCTCCCGCCCGGCAGGCGCGACGGATCGCGCCCGGCGGCGCGCCGAGGCGCCGGGCGCCGAGCAGGTGGCTCACGAGCTGGCGCTCCCAGCCGCCCGCTGCGAGCACAGTGACCGCGATCAGCTCGCGCGCCGGGCCGGAAAGCCCCGAGCGTGTGAGCACGCGGCCGTAGCCCTGCTCGATCATCCACGCGGCCAGGTCGGGGTGGAGGCGCTCGACGTTGCTCCTGAGCTTCGCGTAGGCCCCCCCGTAGACGCGCGCGCACAGACGCTCGCCGCGCATCTTCCAGTCGGCCGGCCCGCCCTCGCGCCGCCGCCGGGCGCGACCGGGCCACTCCTCGAGCAGAACACGAGCCCCCTCGAGCGCAGCGGGGTAACCGGCATGGAGCATCAGCATGAGCGCCGTCTCCTCGGCCGCGACGCGCCCGGCCCCGGCGCGGCGAGCGGCGGCGAGCGCCCGACGCGCGGGCGCGAGCCTGCCGCGCGCCATCGCGGCCGCGAACGCGATGAGCGGGCCGATGGCGGCGCCCTCGCGCGGGCCCCGTCCGCTCGCGCGCTGTGCGTCACGGCTTGGGCGGCCGGGCACGCGTCCGTTCGCGCTCGATTTTCGGCGGCCCGGCGCGCGGCGCGAAGGCGGGACCGCGCTTCCCCCGCTTGACGCTCTCATGAGCGTCGGACACTATCGACGCGCTTCTCCTCACACAAGCGATCGTTCCCCGCCGCATGGAGGACCACGTGGACGAGATCCTCGATCGCGCCCTGAACGCCGCCCAGCTCGCAGGCGCCTCCTACGCCGACGTGCGCCTCGTGGAGTCCCGAACCCAGCTTCTCGAGGTGAAGAACCGGCGGGTGTCGGCGCTCCAGGAGTCCGGCACGCTGGGGCTCGGCGTGCGCGTGCTGGTGGACGGAGCTTGGGGTTTCGCGGCCAGCGCCGACCCCTCGACGACCGAGGCCGAGCGCTGCGCCACGCTGGCTGCGCGGGTCGCGCGCGCTTCCGCCCGATTCCGCGTCGCCCCGGTCGCGCTCTCGCCGGTGAAGCCCGCGGTCACCCGGTGGGAGACGCCGATCGAGGTGGATCCCTTCACGGTCCCGCTCGCCGACAAGATCGCCCTGCTGGTCGAGGCCACTGGCCTCATGGAGCGCGAGGCGCAGGTCAAGGTGGCGCAGGGCAGCATGCAGTTCTGGGAGGACAAGAAGCGCTTCGCATCCACGGAGGGCGCGCGAATCGAGCAACGCATCGTGAACTCGGGCGCGGGGCTCACCGCCTGGGCGGTGGGCGCGGACGACCTCCAGGTGCGCTCCTACCCCAACTCGTTCGGCGGCCAGTACGAGTCGGCCGGCTACGAGCTGGTGCGGCGCATCGACCTGCCCGGCCACGCGGCGGAGACAGCCGCCATGGCGGCGGCGCTGCTCGTGGCGCCGGTCTGCCCGGCGGGGGTCACGACCATCCTCCTCGACGGCTCGCAGATGAGCCTCCAGCTCCACGAGTCGTGCGGGCATCCGACCGAGCTGGACCGCGCGCTCGGGCACGAGGCCAACTACGCGGGCACTTCGTTTCTCACCACCGATCAGCTCGGGAAGCTGCGCTACGGCTCGGACCTGGTGAGCATCGTCACCGACGCCACCACGCCGCGCGGGCTCGGAACGTTCGGGTTCGACGACGAGGGCGTGCCCGCCCAGCGCGCCGACCTGGTGCGCGAGGGCCGCTTCGCGGGCTACCTCACATCGCGCGAGACCGCGCCCCTGGTGGGGCTCGCGTCGAACGGCACGATGCGCGCCGAATCCTGGGCGCACATCCCGCTGGTGCGCATGACGAATGTCAACCTCGAGCCGGGAGCGTGGAAGCTCGCGGACCTGATCGCCGACACCGAGGACGGGATCCACATGATCACGAACCGCTCGTGGTCGATCGACGACAAGCGCTACAACTTCCAGTTCGGCACCGAGGTGGGCTACGAGATCAAGCAGGGCAAGCGCGGCCGGCTCCTGAAGAACTGCACGTACACCGGCATCACGCCCGAGTTCTGGAACCAATGCGACGCGATCTGCGACGCCTCGGACTGGGAGATCTGGGGCACGCCCAATTGCGGGAAGGGCCAGCCGAGCCAGACCATGCGCACGGCGCAGGGCGCCTCCTCCGCGCGCTTCCGCGGCGTGCAGGTGGGCGTGGGAGCCCGGTCGTGAACCCGCGGCAACCGCACAGCTCGCCGCTCGAGGCCGAGCGAGAGCCTGGGCATGGCGGAGGCCGATCGCGCAGATGCGATCCTCGAGGCGCAGGATCACAGCCTCACGCGGTTCGCGAACAACGAGATCCACCAGAACGTGACGGCCCGCGATCACGCCCTCACGCTGCGCGTCGTGGTCGGGCGCCGGACGGGCGTTGCGACGACGCACCGGCTCGACTCGAGCGCGCTCTCGCAGCTCGCGGACCGTGCGCTGGCGATCGCCCGCGTCTCGCCCGAGGACCCCGATCTCCCGGAGCCCGCCGCCCTCGAGGCCATTCCGCCGCTCGCGGCGTTCGAGACCGAGACAGCCGCCTCCACCCCTGAGGCGCGCGCCGAAGCTGTGGGCCCCGTGCTGAGCGCGGCGCGGGATGCCGGGCTCAATGCCGCGGGCGCCCTCTCCACGACGTCCGCGCTGCTGGCGGT
>VBOS01000297.1 GCA_005893185.1 Candidatus Eiseniibacteriota bacterium | reverse complement strand
GACGGAGCCGGGCTCTTCGAGGCTGACGTGTCCATCGAGGATCCGCCCGTCTGCGCCGGGCTGTCCGGCCACAAGATCCTCGACACGGACGTCTTGCCGGCGAGCACGGGCGAAGAAGCGTGGCCGGCGCTGGCCGCGAAGCTCGCCGATCCGGCGCAGCAGGCCGCGTATCGTGCGGCGTGGGATCGAATCCAGGCGCGCGCCGCTGCTGTACGCCGCGCGCTCGAGCCGGGACCGACGGAGGCTGCACGCGGCGGCGTGGAGCCGGACGAGATCACGCGGCTCGAGTACCCGCTCCATCCCGGCGCTCACTGGGTGATCCGCGCTCACCCTCGCTTCGAATCCTTCGTCGAGCGCGCCGAGGCCCTGGATCTCGCCGTCGGGCACGTGCTAGCTTGGCGAATCCGGGTGGAGTCGGAATTCCTCGGCCAGAACGACAGCGTTCGCTTCTGGTACGGACAGGACGGGTTCCTGAAGCTCGCGGCCCACTTCGAGGGCATCGCGACCGACCCGAGCGGAAACCTCATCGGCATCGTGGTCGCAGACGAGAGCGAGCTGCTCGACGAGCTGGCACTCCGGGGCGGGCGCTTCGCAGCGCCCTGAGGCTAGCGCGTGACGGCGGACGCGGCCGCGGTCTGCTCGCCGCGCCCGTCACCGTGCGGTGCGGCAGCGGCCGGCTCCGCGCGCGGGTACTCGCGGATCACGCGGTAGAGCGCGTCGCGCTGCACCGGGAGCTTGCCCGCCTCGCGGATGGCGTGGACCATTGCTTCCTCGGCGAGGCCCACCGGACTGCGCGCGAGCGCCGCGTGCGCGATCTTCTCGACTCCGATCGTGCCGTCCATGTCGCTCGCGCCGAAGTTGAGCGCCACCCCCGCCGTGTCCTGCCCGAGCATCACCCAGTAGCTCTTCACGTGCGGCACGTTGTCGAACAACAGGCGCGAGATGGCGATGGTCTTGAGGTCCTCGATCGCAGACGCCTGGCGCCGCACCAGCCCGGTGGTGCCGGGCTGAAACGCGAGCGGGATGAATGCGAAGAAGCCGGGTGATCTGTCTTCCAGCTCGCGCAGCAGGATCATGTGCTGCACGCGCTCGGCGCGGGTCTCGATGTGCCCGTAGAGCAGCGTGGCGTTGGAGGGAATCCCCATGCCGTGGGCGGTCTCGTGGATCTCCATCCAGCGCTGGGCGCCGATCTTCTGGTGGAAGATCTCGCGCCGCACGCGCTCGCTGAACACCTCGGCCCCGCCGCCCGGCAACGCGTCGAGCCCGGCTTCGCGCAACCGCTCGAGCACCCAGGCGGCGTCGCGCTTCGTGAGCCGGCAGAAGAAATCGATCTCGACCGCTGTGAAGGCCTTGACGCTGAGCGAGGGCTTGGCTTCCTTCACCCAGCGCACAACGTTCAGGTAGTCCTCGAAGCGCCACTTGTTGTGGAGCCCGCCCACGATGTGGTTCTCGGTGATCGCGGGATCCACGTGCGCGACGATCTGCTCCTTCGTCATGGTGTAAGCGTCCGGATCGCCCGCCTTCTTCGCGTAATCGCAGAAGCGACATGAGAGCACGCAGACGTTGGTGGGATTGAGCTGGCGATTGACCGTGAAGTAGACGCGCGCGCCGTGGCGGTCGCGCGCCACGGCGTCGGCGAGCCGGCCCAGCTCGAGAACCGGGGCGTCGAAGAGGCGCACGCCCTGCTCCTGAGTGAGACGTCCCCCTTCGAGGAGCGCGCGCTGGGCCCCTGCGACTTCGGGGTCGCGGAGCTTGAGGCTCGAGACGTGTCGGCTGGCGTGAGCGCTCATGGTCGGATTTGCCCGGCTGGGGCAGCTGCAGTATAGCCGCCCATCCTCAACGGGTCGAACGGTTTGCCGCCGGATCGCGCGGCCGGTCGCGCGCCCTACGGGGCACACGAGTCAGGCGCCACCCCCAGACCCGCTCGAGTCACCAGGCCCCGGCAAGCTCAGTTTTTGGCGGGCAATCCTGGTCACGGTCGTGTATCATCACGCTGCCAATCGGTGCCGCCCTTACCCCCCCGACTCGAGGCTCGCAACTTGCGTCGCTACAACATCGTCCGGGCACTCGTCTTCGCGATGCTCATCGGCGGCGTAGGCCTCGCATTTGCGCTCTCCACCGGTCCCGAGCCCGCGCGCACCGGAGCCTTCAAGGTGCAGAACAAGGGCGCCGAGATCAACTGCACCCTGTGCCACACGGCGAACGCCCAGGGGATCCCGCCCGGCATCAACGATCCGAGTGGTCGCCTGAGGATCCTGGACGTGCCGGCCAACTACGTGCCGGGCAACACCTACACGCTGCGCGTTCACCTCGAGCACGACTGGAACCCGATGCCGCCAGACCCGCTCCGGTGGGGCTTTCAGCTGCAGGCGGTGCAGGCCTCGACCGGGGACAGCGCCGGGACCTGGATCATGGTGCCCAACTCGCCGCCCGACACGTTCAAGGTCATGAAGACCTCGACTCTGAGCGTCTACAAGAACCGCCGGTACATCGAGCACACGCGCAATCCGTCTCTCCCCGATGCGCCCGGCGGTGCCACCCACCTGGGCGAGCTGGGCCCGATCGAATGGCACGTGAACTGGAAAGCCCCGCCCGGGGACAGCGGCAAGATCTACTTCTTCGCGGCGGGCAACTCGGCGAACGGCGACGCCACCTCGACCGATAGCGGCGACTTCATCTTCACCACCGCCGAGAGCACGATCGGCCGGTCGAACGTGGACGTCCCCGCGCACCCGGCCCCGCTCGGCCTGCGCTCGGGGCTCGATCCTCCGTACCCGAATCCCATGGTCAAGTGCACGGGTGTTTCGTTCACGATCGCGAAGGGCGGCCTCGTGGACATCTCGGTCTACGACCTCCAGGGCCGCAAGGTGCGGACCGCGCTCCACGAGTTCCGCGAGGCCGGAACGCACGGCGCCTACTGGGACGGGCGCGGAGACGACCGCCAGTTCGTGAAGAACGGCGTGTACCTGATCCGGCTGAGCGCCCCCGACGGCAAGCGGTCGTCGCAGAAGCTCGTGCTCGCGAGGTAGTTCGTAGTACGGCCTCCTACAGGTTGAAGTAGTAGGTCGCCTTGGCGAGGAAGATGTTGTGAGCCTCCGTCGTCGAGAGCTGATCGAACGATGGACCCAGCTCGAAATCTCCCGCGTGCTCGACCAGATCGTCCCGGGTCTGCGTCCACACCAGATAGAACGTTGAGCCGGGCCGATACTCCCACCGCAGGACCGCATTGCCGCGCAGCGACATGTAGTTGAAGTCCGGGTGCCCGTCGAAGCCCCAGTCGACGTTGCTGATCGTGAACGGCGGTGCGGGTCCGCCGGGCCCGTCGGGATCGATCGTGCCGGTCGCGGGATCGTAGGTGCCGCCGTTCTCGAGGTAGTGCGTGAAGTCGTAGCTCTTCGGGCGCGCCAGCTCCTTGAAGTCGGCGTACTTCCCGGCGGAGACCAGCGGCTGCGCGTACAGCTCGAGGCTTAGGCGCGGCGTGAACGCCCAGTTCACGCGGAAGCCGCCGCCGACCGTGGTCTGGTCGAGCGTCGCGAACACCTGCCGCTGCCCGAAGGTGGCGGTTGCGAGCGGATCGGAGTAGGCGCCGATGTACTGCGCCTCCTCGTGATTCAGGGTGAGCTCGGGGCCAACGCGCACCAGCAGGTTCGACGCCGGCTTCCATTCGACGCCCGGATTCAGCCACGAGTTCCACGAGCCCGACGACTGCGTGTACGTATCGGCCTCGAGAAAGTAGAAGAGCCTCTGCTTGCTGTCGGTGTCGAAGTACGCGTAGACCTCGGCGCCCGGCTTGTTCAGCATGAGGGGCCCGCCGCGCGTGCGGCGGTCGTTCACGGTCTGGGGGTTGAACGCGAGCTTGTAGTTCAAGCTGTAGTTGTTCGTGAACTCGGTGGAGCCGCCGCCCCACAGCCCGCCCCAGGTGGGATCCCCGGCGAAGTTGTAGGAGGCGAAGACCGCGCCGATCAGATCCTGGTATTTCCGGTGCTTCGTGGGCGTGGTCCACTTGTACCCACCGCCGAAGTGCCCGTTGATGACGTCGGCGCGCCTCATGTAGCCCAGGTCGTTGACGTCGAACTTGGGATCCATGAAGCCGAGCCCGGCGTTGCAGATCCAGCTTCCCTTCTGCTTGTTGAGCCAGTAGCGGCTGCCGAAGCCGGTGAGCGATGTGGCGTTCGGGTCCACCTCGACGTGGGCGGCGTCCGGCCGCTGGAAGTAGTGCAGGTTGTTGGTCTGGACGTTCGTGATCTGCGCCGCCGTGCCGTGGATGTTCGTCATCGCCGACCAGCCGGAGATCACCCAGGTTTGCCTGCGATCGAGGAAGGTCCAGCCGTCGGCCGCCAGAACGTACGATTGCGCGTTGAGCTGGCTCTCGAGCGCGCGGTCCTCGAAGGACCGGGACGCCATCGTGCCCATGAGGCCGAAGCCCTGCCGGCGATCGTTGAATTCCCGGAGACCCCGCACGACGCCGTAGAACGTCTGGGGCTCGACCTCTTCGCGCGAGTGCGCGCCGCCTGTGCTGACGTCGGCGTACTCGCGGGCGGTCAGCGCCAGCAGCGTGCCGAAGTTGAGCGACGGCGCGAGCTTCCCGGTCAGCTTGGCGGCTCCCAGGATGCTGGTGCCGATCGGGGTGTTCACGTAGTCGGGGCTGCCGGAGACGGAGCCCTGAGGCGCGCGGCCCACGCGGCGCGAGTAGAAGAACGTGGGCTCAGGCCAGTTGAATCCCCAGTAGTCGCTCGCTCCCTGGTTTCCACAGTTGAAGTTCGACGAGCCCTCCACGAAGAACGGCCGCTTCTCCTGGAAGTAGGTCTCCACGTTGCTGAGATTGACCACGGCCGGGTCCAGCTCGACCTGACCGAAGTCGGGATTCACGGTGGCGTTGAGCGTGAGCCGGCTGCCCACCGCCATGCGCAGGTCACCACCGCCCTCGAACTCGAGATTCGAGCCGTCGTTGAACGGATCGTCGTGCGCGTGCGGCATGTACTCGGCCTTCTGCGTCACGTAGGGCAGCACCTCGATCGCGCGCCCCGGATGGATGTTCTCGATCCCGGTCATGACCGGGAAGCGCGACACGAAGCCGCTCTCCTTCTTGGGCTGGTAGACCAGGAAGTCCTCCTCGCTGCGGCGCTGGATCACGCGGCGGAAGTTGATCCCCCACAGGCAGCGCTCGCTCTTCTGGAAGCGGAGCTGCGAGTACGGAATCCGCATCTCGAGCGTCCACCCCAGCGAGTCCCGCCGCGCCCGTGACTCCCACACGCCGTCCCACGACGCGTCCTCCCAGCTGTCGTTGGAGAGCGTGCCGTCGAACTGCGTGCCGGCCGCGTTCACCAGGAAGTAGTAGCCAGTCCGCCGGTCGTGATAGGGATCGAGGTAGATCCCGAACCGGTCGGCGGGGATGCTGACGTCGCGCCGGCTGAGCCGCGCGATGATGGAGTCGGGTGCTGTGTCGTACATCCGCGCGCCCACGTACAGCGCGTCGTCGTCGTAGGCCATGCGCACCTCGGTGCGCTGGCTGGGCGCTGCGCCCTCGACCGGGTCGGACTGCCGGAACCACGTCGCGGCGTTGCCGTTGCCCCACACGGGCTCTGTGAGCAGGCCGTCGATCGCGATCGCCGCGGCTGTGCGGACCGCCGTCACCGGCCGCTTCGAGCCGGGGAGGCTGTCCGGGGCGGCGGGTGCGGTCGCGAGCAGAGCCAGCGCGATTGCGGCGAGCGACATGGAAACCCCCTTCGGCCGAGTTGGGGCGATCGTGCGCGGGGATTAGACCGGGGGGAATACGGAAAAGGTTGGAAGGGGGTTTCGGGGCGCCGAGCGCGCGGGGCGCGGTGCAGGCGGCGGCCCGCGCCGGGAGCGGCAGATTTGGCGCCGAGCGCGCGGGGCACCGTGCAGGCGGCGGCCCGCGCCGGGAGCGGCAGATTTGGCGCCGAGCGTGGCGCGGCCAGCGTCGCCCACGCGCTTGCCGGAGCCGCGCCGACGCCTTTAGGCTCGCTGAATGATGCCGCACGCCCGACCCGGCGCGCCAGGCGCGAGGCCGGGCACGTGAGAACCGCGCACGCCGCCAAGGACCGCGCCTCCAGGAGCGCCGCGCGCGCCTCCGGCCGCGCGGAGATGCGCGCGCGGCCACGCGCCGAATCTCCGGCGCCCGGCGTAGCCGAGCCCCCCGCGGGAATCGTCCAGGGCCTGCTCGCGCTCCTGCTCGCAGCTGTATTCCTGGTGCGGATCGGATCCCAAGCCTCGCGAGCCATGTTCTACACGGACGAGTGCTTTCATGCCCACGCCGCGCAGTGGATCGCGGCGCACCACCGCCTGCCGGGCGTGATGCCGGAGCTGTACTCCGGCTTCTACTACTATTACCCACCGCTTCTGCACATCCTGGGAGCCATGTGGATCGGGCTGGCCGGGGTGGACGCGCTGCCGCTTCTCAACGTCGGCTTCACCGCCCTGCTGCTCGCGCTGCTGGCGTTCGGGCTCCCGCCGCGACGGCCGAGCCGGGCCGGGGTCTGGGCGGCACTGCTCTGCCTCTCGAGCCGCGCGCTCGGGACACACTCCGTGCGCTTCTACGTCGAGGCGCTGCTCGCGCTCCTCACGCTGTGCGCAACGCTCCTGCTGCTGCGCTTCTGGCGGACGGAGCGCGTGCGCGACGCGACTTGGATGGGCGTGGCGTGGATGGGCGTGGCGGCCGGCCTCGCGCTGCTCACGAAGCAGACCGCGCTCCTGATGCTGCCGGCGCTCGTCGTGCTCGCGGCGCTCGGCGCGGCGCGCCGCGAATGGCGGCGGGCGGCCGGCGTGGCCGCGGCCCTGGGGGTGGCGCTGCTCCTCGCGCTCCCCATGTTCGTGCGCAACTGGAAGCTGTTCGGAGACCCGATCTACCCGTTGTTCGCGCCGGATGTGGACCGGGCGCTCTATGCGATCAACGTGAATCACTTCGCCATTCCCACGGCGTCCTTCCACCGCCAGAGCCTCGCCGCCGCCGGGCCCCTGGTCGTCGCGGCGGGCGTGCTCGCGCTCGTTCTCGCAGCTGTGCGGAGGCGCGCCACGCTCGAGACCGTGCTGGTTGCCGGAATCGCGCTGGCCTTCGCAGCCGCTGCGCGCGTGCCGCTGGCCGATCCGCGGCACCTCTTCCCGCTCATCCCTGCGCTCGCGCTGCTCGGCGCATTAGCCCTCTCCTCGGCCGTGGGCTCCCGCCCCCTCGCGTCACGCGTGGCCGGCATCGTGCTGCTCGCATGCGCAGCGCTGTCGGTGGTGCGGATGCCCGATTACCGCGCCGGTCTCGACGTCCCGCCCTACCTGGCCGAGGCCTATGCCGCCATCCGGCAGGACGTGCCAGAGGGCGGGACGGTGCTGAGCCTGTGGACCTACGACACGTTCTACTATTCGCGGCGCAGCGCCACCTGGCCGATTCCCTGGGGCCAGCGCGTGCGCTACACCGGACTCTTCCACGAGAAAGAGCCCGCGCGGTTCCTCGCCGCCCTCGACAGCGCGCGCATCGGATATCTGCTGGTGCCGCTCTGGAAGCCGAGCGAAGCGTTCGACGGCGACAACTACCCGCGCAGCTTCATCGCTTGCGTGGACAGCCTGGGCCAGAGCGGACGGCTGCGGAAGTTGTGGGAGTCGGAGTGGCTCATGCTCGTGGCTCGCGTCCCGAATTCGTGACCGGAAGGCGCCCGGCATGAAGCGCAGAGAGTCGCCCCCGCCGTCCGGGCCGGAGCGCGCGGCTTCCCGCGCGGCCAAGCTTGGCGCACCTCGCGTGCCCGAGCGCGCCGTGCCGCCCGCGGCCTCATGGGGGCGCTGGGCCGTGCCGGCGCTCGCGACCGCCTACGCGGCGTTGTTCTCGTTCCTATGCGTCCAGAAGTACCGGTACTACCTCTACAACGACTTCGATCTCGCGATCTTCGCCCACGCCGTGGACGGCGTGCTGCGCGGGACCTTCTTCGAGTCGATCCGGGGCATGAACTGGCTCGGCGATCACTCTTCGCTCATCCTGATTCCGCTCGCCCCGCTCTACGCGCTGTTCCGCGATGCGCGGATGCTGCTGATCCTCCAGTCCTGCGCGCTGGCCGCTGGCGCCTGGCCCGTCTACCGGCTGGCGCGGCGGGAGCTGGCGCGCGAGTGGGCGGCGGCGTGCTGCGCCGCGCTCTACCTGCTGTTCCCGGCGCTCCAGTACTCGAACCTCTTCGAGTTCCACCCTGAAACGCTGGCGACGCCAGCGCTGCTGTTCGCGTTCGACTTCCTGCGTGCGGGCCGCAACCGGCCGGCCTGGGCTGCGGCGGGCCTTGCGCTCCTGACGCGCGAGGAGGTCGCGCTCGTGACGCTGATGCTGGCGGGCTACGCGCTGCTGCTCCGGCGCCCGGGCGGGCGGCGGGCGGCGGCCGGGCTCGCGCTGCTGGCGGTCGCTTCGCTGGTCGCCACCTACGCTTTCCTTCGGCCGGCGTTCAACGCAGGCGGGGCGCAATACGGATGGCTCTACATCGACTGGGGCCGCACGCCGGCCGAGGTCGCGCTCAACGTCCTGCGCGATCCCGGCGGGGCTCTGGCGGCTCTGTTCACGACTCCGGAGAGCGTGTTCGAGACCACTCTCACGCTGCTCATCGCCGCTCCGATCGTGGTCGGGCATTTTCTGACCTGGCGCTACCAACAGCACTCGATCGTCTACCACTACACCGCGCTCGTGACGCCGTTCACCGTGGCGGCTGCCATTCTGGGCCTGCGCAACCTCTCGCGCGGAGCCGAGCGGGCCGCCGCCGCGCTCTGGGGGAGCAGGCCGCGGGCGCCGAGCACGGCGACCCGCGCCGAGACCGATCGCGGGATCGCGCTGGCCGTCGCGTGCGGAGCTGCGCTCGCATGCGCGCTGGCGAGCCATGCCTTGTTCGGCCCGTTCGCTCCGGGCGCAACTTGGCGAAGGCTCTCCCCCGCCGAGCCCCTGTGGCCCGCTCCGGAAGCGCGGGCGTTGCGGGCGCACCGCGACCGCCTGCTGGCCGAACGCCCGCACGCGGGCGGCGTGATCGCGAGCTTCGAGATGCTCTCGCATCTGACGCGGGTCGCCGACGTTCGTTCGCTTCACAACCTGCTCGGCGGCCGGTACACGTTCTCGAACCGTCCCTACGCTCTGCCCACCGGCGTCGGCGGAATGGTCGCCGACCTCTCCGTGCCCGCGACCTCGGACGCTGTGCTGGCCAGCGGGGCGCGGCTTCGCGAGATGTGCCGGCTCAACGGGCTCAGGCCCGTCGCAGCCGCTGGAGATCTCGTCGCGTTCGCGCGCGGCGCGCGCGACACGGTGGCTCTGCTCGAGCCGGAAGCTTCGGCCGGCGGCAATGCGCTTCCCATCGTGTACGACGGGGTCCTCGCCCTACTCGATGTGGAGCCGCTGGATCGGGACGCGCGGCCCGGCGAGATCCTCGAGTTCCGCGTGCGATGGATGCGCGGGGCGCCGGCCGACCGGCTCTACATGATGCACCTGGCACTGCGCGATGAGCGGGGCCGGACCGCGTACGAGCACACGCGCAACATCGGCTACGCGCTCTACCCGGTCCACGAGTGGCCGGCGAACGCGCCCGAGGTCGAGATCGTTCGCGTGGTGGCGCCGGCGGGGCTCGCGGCCGGGCGCTACCAGCTGGGCTTCTCGATGGAGTGGAGGACGGACGAGTGGGCGCGCGGGGACTGCGTGCCGAACGATCCCGCGCGCGGGACGTTCGTCCGGGTCGGATCGATCCGCCTGACGGGAGCGCCCAGGTAGCGCTCGTCCTCGCGCGCCCCCCCCGCGCCCGCTCCGCCGCCTACGGCTCCACCTTCCCAAACAGCCGGATGAACTCCGGGTGGTCGTGCAGGCTCGCGAGGTCGGGATCACGCCGCGGCCAGTCCGAGACGTACGATGGGATGTCGCGGATGCCTTCCTTCAGCTCCTGCATCGCGCGCTCCGGCATCCCGGCGCGGGCATACGCACAAGCTGCGTTGTAGCGAATGCGGCCGTCGTGGGGCGCCATCTCGACGGTGCGCTCGACCTGGCGGATGCCGGCCTCGCGCTGTCCGTCCCGGATCAACCTCGTGGCCAGCAACGAGCGGTCGTACACGTCGTCCGGGTGGAGGCGCACGACCTCCAGCAGCTTCTCGAGCGCGATGCGGCCGATCCGTTGGGAATCCGCCTCCCGACCCATGAGGTCGTAGCATTGCTCCAGCCACGAGAGGGCCGTCGGGCGCTCGGGGTGCCGCGCCAGGTGCCGCTCCAGCATCGGGAGCGCCCGCTCGGGCTCGCCCATGCTGAGGTAGGACCAAGCTGCCCACTCCACCGCCTCCGGGTAGTCGGGATCCAGGGTCGCGACGCGCTCGAGCACAGCCAGGAGCTGCACCACTTCTCCATGCAGCCGGTGGACCATCGCGCGCACGAGCAGCGCCTCGAACAGGTCCGGCTCGAGCTGGAGCGCTCGCTCCGCCAGGGGCAGCGCCTTGTCTGCGATCTCGCGCCCCGCCCACCAGCGCATGGGGCGCCGGGCGTAGATCTCGCCCAGCGTCGCCAGGCCCAGCGCGAAATCCGGATCCAGCTCGAGCGCCTGCTTGAGCAGCTCCTCGGCGCGCAGGCTCTCCTCGCGGCCACCTCCATGATCTCGCGCGCCCTGAGGTAGAAGCGGTAGGCCTCTGCGCTGCGGGTGGGCGCGCGGTCCAGCATCTCGCGCTCGCCGGGCTTGAGCGCCAGATGGAGCGCCTCCACGATGCGCTTCGACACCTCGGCCTGGACGTCGAACAGATCCTCGAGCGTGCGGTCGAAGCGGTCGGCCCACAGCGCGTGGCCGTCGGAGGCTCGCACGAGCTGGGTGCTGATGCGCGCGCGATTTCCTGCGCGGCGTACGCTGCCGAGCAGCACGTAGTCGGCCGCCAGCTCGCGGGCCAGCGTGCGCGGCGGCACGGCGCGGTCGCGGTACGGCGCCACCTCGGCCCGCGACGCGACCGTGAGACCGCCGAGGCGCGTGAGGTCCACGATCAGGTCCTCTGCGAGGCCGGCGGCGAGGTACGCGTCGTCGCTGTCGGCGCTCATCACCTCGAACGGCAGCACCGCCAGCCGCGGCGGGCGCGGCGCCTCCCGGAGTGCTCTCGAGGATGCGCCCGGCTCTGCCCGGCAGGCCTCGCAGCTCGTGAGATCGGCGATCAGCTCCTCGGCGCGCGCGTAGCGATGCGCGGCGTCCTTGCGCAGCAGCTTCATGACGATGAAGTCGAGATCCGGCCCGATCCCGGAACCGAGCGCGCTCGGCGGCGGCGGCTGCGTGTTGAGCACCGCGTGCATCACGGCCTCGAAGCTCGCGCCTTCGAACGGGCGCTTCCCCGTGAGCGCCTGGTAGAGCATCACGCCCAGCGCCCACAGGTCGGAGCGGTTGTCGGGCGGCAGCCCTTTCATCTGCTCCGGGCTCATCGCGTAGGGCGTGCCGACCGCGATCCCGGTGGCGGTGAGCCGCGGGGAGCCGCGCAGGCTCGCGACGCCGAAGTCGAGCACCTTGGGTCCGCGCGCGGTCAGGATCACGTTCGCGGGCTTGAGGTCGCGATGGACGATGCCGAGCGCGTGGACCTCGGCCAGCGCGTCCGCGATCTTCACGGCGAGATCGATCGCATCGGCGATCGGCAGCGGGCCGCGCGCGAGCCGCTCCTCGAGCGTCTCGCCCTCTGCGCGCTGCATGACCAGGTACGGGCGGCCCGCGTCGAGCCCGGCCTCGTAAACGGTGACCACCGCCGGATGATCCACGCTCGCCGCCGCCTGCGCCTCGCGCAGCAGCCGGTCCACGGCCTCCGGGTCCTGGGTGAGGGTCGAAGGCAGGAGCTTGACCGCCACCTGCCGCGGAAGCTGGGTGTCTTCGGCGAGCCACACCTCGCCCATCGCGCCGCGGCCCAGCGGCTGGAGCAGGCGGTAGTGGGAGATGGTCGTCGTGGGGCCGGGAGCGCTCGACATGACGGGGCGCAGAGTAGCATGCAGGGCGCGCCACCCGCCGCGCGGCGTCCTTTCCTCGCGCGAGGATGCTGCGATGCTCCTGCTGAGTCAGCCGTGACGGGAGGCTACCGGTGATGCGCGCGCGACCAGAAGACGCGCGCCAGCCAGACCAGCCCGAGCAGCCAGACGACCGCCACCAGAACGATTCCCACGCGACTGCGGGGTCCACCGTGCGCGAACCGGCGCGCCGCCTCCGCCCGATGCTCGGCGAGGATGGGGGGCGGAATGAGCCGAATCGCCAGCGCGAGCCCGAGCGGAACGAGAACGAGATCGTCGAGGTGGCCGATCACGGGGATGAAGTCCGGGATGAGATCGATCGGGCTCAGCGCATAGGCGACCGTGATCGCGGCGACCGCCTTCGCCGGCCACGGAACGCGGGGGTCGCGAGCCGCGAGGTAGAGGGCGTACGTGTCCGCCTCGAGGGCGCGGACGCGCGCGCGCAGCCGGGTCAGCGGGTCGGGCTTGCGGTGCGGCTCAGGCATCGGAACCGCTACCCGGCGGCCGCGCCGAAGAGGCGCCCGACCCCGGCGGTGCACGCCATCGCCACCGCGCCCCAAAACGCAACGCGCAGCGCCCCGCGCAACGTCGGAGCGCCGCCGAGCCGGGCCGCCGCCCCGCCGAGAACGAGCAGGAGCGCGAGCGTGACCGCCACGATGCTCGGCCCCAGCGCGCCGGCGGGCAGCAGCGCCGCGAGCATCGCGGGCGGCGCAGCGCCCGCGGCGAAGGAGGCAGCGGACGCAACCGCCGCCTGGATCGGCCGGGCGCGCGTCAGCTCGTGGATGCCGAGCTCGTCGCGCGCGTGCGCTCCCAGCGCGTCGTGCGCCATCAGCTGGTCGGCGACCTGGGTTGCGAGATCGGGCGCAAGCCCGCGTGCCACGTAGATCCCCGCCAGCTCCACGCGCTCGGACTCCGGCGACGTGGCCAGCTCGCGCTTCTCGCGGTCGAGATCGGCCTGCTCGGTGTCCTTCTGCGAGCTGACGGAGACGTACTCTCCGGCCGCCATCGCGAGCGCGCCGGCCACGAGCCCCGCCACCGCGGCCAGCACGACGGCCGCGCGCTCCGGCGCGGCCGCCGCCACGCCCACGATCAGGCTGCTCGTGGAGATGAGGCCGTCGTTGGCGCCGAGGACCGCGGCGCGCAACCAGCCGACGCGCTCGCCGCGGTGCAGCTCAGAGTGCGCCATCGATCGCTCTCCCGGCCTCCGCCGACTGCACGCTCGCTCTCGGCCGGACCTCGCGGAGCGTGCGCGCCTGTCGAGCCACCCGTTCCCTCACCCTCCCTGCCGCGCCAGCGCAACGGCCAGCTCGGCGGCCGCGCGTGCGTTGTTGCGTAGCAGCGCGAGATTGGCGGCAACCGTTTTCCCGCCGGTCAGCTCGGCCAGGCGGTCGAGCAGGAACGGCGTGAGCAGCCGGCCGCGCACCTTCATCTCCGCGGCCTCCGCGACCGCGTGCTCGAGCGCCTGCTCGTACTCGGCGCGCGGCAGCTCGTGCTCGAGCGGAATCGGGTTCGCGACCACGACCCCGGTCCCGAGCCCGAGCTGGAAGTGATTGCGCACGGCCGCTGCGAGATCGTCCACCGTGTCGAAGCGGTGGTCCACCGAGAGCCCGCTTTCGCGCACGTAGAAGGCGGGGAAGTCACCTGTGCCGAGGCCGTAGACCGGAACGCCCAGCGATTCGAGCGCCTCGATCGTCCGCGCCAGATCGAGCACGGCCTTGGCCCCGGCGCACACGACCGCCACCGGGAAACGCGCGAGGGCCGTGAGGTCGGAGGAGA
>VBOS01000296.1 GCA_005893185.1 Candidatus Eiseniibacteriota bacterium | reverse complement strand
GGCGGGATGGAACTGCGCCTAGCAGCGAAGAGGCGCGGCGGTCGTGGAGCGCCGCGGCGGCGCGCGAACCGGTCCGGGACGTGGGGCGCGCGCACCGCAGGCAGGGCGGAACAAGAAGAAGACAGCGGCGGGGCGGGGCGCCGCGGGCGCGCACAAAGCGACGAGTGTGAGCTCCTCGGCGTCGGCCGAGTCTGGCTGGTTCGCGAGCGCGCTCTCGCCCTCTGCGTCTTCCTCAGACAGAAACGCCGATCCGGCGATCCCCGCGAAGCACCCAACGCTCACGCCGCCCGCGAGGACGAGAATCAAGAACCTTAACATAACGACCGAGCGCCGCGCGGAGTGCTTCAAATTGTGCAGCCGTTCCATCTGTCACTTGTCGGCGCGGCGCGGGGTGGCGAGCGTCGCCCCCCGCGCCAGAGCGCTCGTACCGCCGGTCGGTTTCACTGTCAAGGGGGCGAGCTTTCCGTACAGCTTGCGCTCTGCGCTACTTCGATGGAGAGCGAGGGGGTCGTCGGGATGTTCCACCGGGCCTGGACAGCGTGACCGCCGGTCAGGTTGCACCTCCCTGACGGAACGGCAGAGCCGAGGCGGTGTCCGACTTCTTGATGGATTCGGACGTAACGCTGCGCATCGCAGACGGCTGATCAGGAAGCCTAAGACCGGGCTGGGGAGGAAGGCGTGGGCTGTCAAGCGCGACGGCCGGATCGGGACCCCGGGCCGCCTGGCGGTCCCAGGGGACCTCGCCCGGCACCCCGGACCGCCCATTGTGCGCTGCGTCGTTACACAGGGGCGGCGGGCGAGTATCATGCGCTCAGGCAATAGCCCGTTTGAGATCTCTATCTTCCCGCAAGGAGGGAGCGGCCGATGGGACGCTCGACCATCTTGACAGCGGGAATCTTGGCCCTTGCGGCCGTCGTATCGGCGCGCGAACCGGCGCGCGCGCAGACGCCGGGCCGCGGACCCAAAGTGCGACCCGTCGCTGCGCCGCCCGCCGACCGACAGGTCGTCCTCGACGGGAACGCCGCGTTCGCGCTCGACGTCTACGGTCAATTGCGCGCGGCGCCCGGCAACTTCATGTTCTCGCCGCTCAGCCTCAGCGCGGCGCTTGCGATGGCGACGGCCGGCGCGGACGGCGTCACGCGCGATCAGATGGCGTCCACGCTGCACCTCGACCTTCCGCAGTACCGCCTCGACGCGGCGTTCCAGTCCGTGCTCGCCGACCTGCGCCCGTCGGTCCGCAGCCACGCGCAGCTCGGCGTCGCGCACGCGCTCTGGGCCTCGCTCCAGTTTCCGCTTCGACCGGACTACGTGAGCGAATTGCGTACGCGCTACGGCGCGCGCGCCGCGGCCCTCGACTTCGCGGGCAATCCAGAGAAGGCGCGCCGCGCCATCAATCTCTGGGGCGCCCGTCAGACGAACGGCCGCATCCTCGAGGCGCATCCGCCCGGTTCGGTCTTGCCGGAAACGGCCTTCATGCTGACGAACGCCGTCTATTTCAAGGCGAAGTGGAAGACGCCGTTCCCGGTCAGGGATACGCAGACGCAGCCGTTCAGTCTCGCGGATGGCGGCCAGGTCGCGGCCCCACTGATGCGAGCGAAGGGCGAGGTCCCCTTCGCGTGGTTCTCCGATGAGGGCTTCGAGGCCGTGGACCTGCCGTACCGCGGCTGCGAGCTGTCGATAACGATTCTGGTGCCGGACGCGCTGGACGGACTGTCCGCCCTCGAGTCCGCGCTAACGCCCGCGAACCTCGCGAGGTGGATCGGCGGCCTGCAACCGGCCGACCTCGTCGTGCTGCTCCCGAGGTTCCGACTGCGGTCGAGCGTCGACTTCGTCGATGCCCTCAAGGCGCTCGGCACGACCGACGCGTTCGGCGCGGGCGTCGCGGACTTCTCGCGCGCGGTGGGGTCACTCGGCGCTTCCATCAGCGGCGTATCGCAGAGCGCCTTCGTCGAGACGAACGAGGCGGGCTCCGAGGCCGCCGCGGTGACGAACGTCGGCGTGGGGATCACCGTGGCGCCGACAGTCTTTTCTGCGAGCCGGCCGTTCCTGTTTCTGATTCGCCACCAACCGACGGGCATGATCCTGTTCATGGGCCGCGTCGAGGATCCGACGAAGTAGCGGGCCGCATGATGGGAGTAAGCGAAGCGCCAGAGTGTTTGTGCGCGCCGCCAGAGATACGAAGGGGAAGTCCACGAGAAGTCGAGAATATTTCCCGTGCGAGCCTGCACGTCCTCGGCAGTCGGAGCGGCTGCAACAGACGGCAACGCTAATGACAGAACCGGCGCGTAGACGAGCCGAGTGCGCGCATCGCAGCCCGGTAGGTCAAGGACGCTCCCATCCGGCCGCAGCACCGGGACGTCGGTGACAGCTTCGAGCGGCGGCAGGTCGGCCACTCCCCGAGCGCCAAGAGGTCTTCTTCAACCACTTCTCTTGGCGGCGATACGGGCATCGTGAAGCCC
>VBOS01000295.1 GCA_005893185.1 Candidatus Eiseniibacteriota bacterium | reverse complement strand
CCCCTGCGGCGGCCCCGTCTCGCATCTTCCCCCTCGATCCCGACCGCGGGCTCGGAAGGGGTCTCCTCGGAGGCTCGGGGCTCGACGAAGGAACCGGGCGATGCCTCGCGCTCGCGGGGCTCCCGCGGCTCGTGGCGCTCGCGCGTCTCCGGTCGCTCGCGGTCGCGCGGCTCGTGGCGCTCGCGCGTCTCCGGTCGCTCACGGTCGCGCGGCTCGTGCCGATCGCGATCCTGCGGCTCGTCCCGTCCGCGATCCTGCGGCTCGTGCCGCCCGCGATCGCGCGCCTCCTGCCGGTCGCGCTCCCGCCCCTCGCGCCCGGGCGCTTGGCTGCCGCGTGTCTCCGTCACGCGGTCGAGCGCGTGGCGAGCTGCGGCCTGCTCGGCCTCCTTCTTGTTCTTGCCGCGCCCCTCCCCGAGCACGCGGCGACCGGCCACCACCTCGACCATGAAGTGCTTCGAGTGGTCCGGTCCGATCTCGCTGCGGATGCGGTACACGGGGTGGGTGCGTAATGTGCTCTGAACGTACTCCTGCAGGTGGCTCTTGTAGTTGACGTGGCGCTTGTCGGCGACGATCTCGGGGGCGTCCTTCAGCAGCCAGCGGTCGATGAAGCCGGCCGCCGCCTCGAAGCCCAGGTCCAGGTAGATCGCGCCGATCACCGACTCGAACGCGTCGGCGAGGATCGAGAGCCGCTGGCGGCCGCCCGAATCGATCTCGGAATGGCTCATGAGCACGAAGCGCCCGAGCCCCATGGCCAGCGCGCGCCGCGACAGGATCGCCTTGGAGACCAGCAGCGACTTGGTCTTGGTGAGCTGTCCCTCGTGCTCGCTGGGGCGGGTGCGGAACAGGTGCTCGCTCGTGACCAGCCCCAGCACCGAGTCGCCCAGGAACTCGAGACGTTCGTTCGACTGGCTGGCTCCGCCCCCGGTCATGCTCAGGTAGGAGCGGTGGGTGAGCGCCAGCTTGAGCAGGGCGTCATCTTTGAATTCCAGCCCGTAGTGCCGGCTGAAATCGCGCACCACCCGCGCTTCCTGCTCCGAAAGCGACAGCGCAGGCGATGCAGCTGGGCGCCGGCTGAACAGCGATGCGAGCCAGCGCGGCAGCGAGAACTTGGGGGTCGGAGGCGCGGGCGGCTTGGGACCGCCCGCCCGGCGCCGTCCGCCGCGGCGCCGGCGGCGGGGCTTCAGCTCACGGCCGTCAGGGCCAGGGTCACGTTGTGTCCCCCGAACCCGAACGAGTTCGAGAGGGCGGCCTTCACGCTTTGCGTGCGGGCCTGGTTCGGTACGAAATCGAGGTCGCATTGAGGATCCTTCTTGTCCAGGTTGATGGTCGGTGGAACGATGCCGCGCGCCAGGATCAGCGCGGTCACCACCGCTTCGAGTCCGCCGGCGGCACCCAGGAGGTGGCCGGTCATGGACTTGGTGGAGCTCATCATGAGCTTACGGGCGTGCTCGCCGAACACCCTCTTCACCGCCGCGACCTCGATGGGGTCGCCGGTGGGAGTCGAAGTGCCGTGCGCGTTGATGTACTGCACGTCGTCCGCGGCGAGGCTTGCATCTTCCAGCGCGCGCCTCATCGCGCGCGCCGCGCCGTCGCCGTCCGTGGACGGCGCCGTCATGTGGAAGGCGTCCGCGGACGCACCGTAGCCGTTGAGCTCGCAGAGAAGCGGAGCGCCGCGGCGGCGGGCGTGGTCCTCGGTTTCGAGGACGACCACCCCCGCGCCTTCGCCGATCACGAAGCCGTCCCGGTCTTGGTCGAACGGGCGACTGGCTCGCTGCGGGTCGTCGTTTCGCGTGGAGAGAGTTCGGGCGTTTCCAAAGCCGGAGAGCGCCATCGGGGTGATCGTCGCCTCCGTGCCCCCGGCGAGGATCACGTCCGCGTCGCCCGCCCGGAGCAGGCGAAGCGCCTCGCCGATCGCGTGCGCGCCCGACGCGCACGCAGAGACCGTGCAGAAATTCGGCCCCTTCAAGCCGAACTGGATCGAGACCTGTCCGGCGGCCATGTCCGAGATCATCATCGGAATGAAGAACGGGCTCACCCGTCCCGGGCCGCGCTCGAGCATGGTGCGGTGCTGCGCCTCGAAGGTCTCCATGCCACCGATGCCCGAGCCGAGGATCACTCCCACGCGCTCGAGATTCTCCGTGTCGAGGTCGAGGCCGGCCTTGCGGATCGCCTCGTGACTGGCCGCGACCGCGTACTGGACGAAGCGGTCCATCCGCTTCGCGTCCTTGCGGTCGATGATTCCCTCGGTGGTGAAGCCCTTCACCTCGCATGCGAAATGCGTCTCCAGGCCCGTCGCGTCGAACCGCGTGATGGGCGCCGCGCCTGAGACTCCCGCCGTCAGGTTCTTCCAGAACAGCTCGGTGTCGTTGCCGATCGGAGAAATCACTCCCGACCCGGTCACGAGCACACGGTTTCCGTTCTTCAGCATTCCTGCATCATCCTCGAAAGGGACGTCTTGCACGCCTTAGGGGTCGGGACTCTCCACGTTCCCGGCCACACGACGGTTCGAGACGCGAGCACCACGGCTAGGACTGCGTGGCGGCCTGGCGCTTGAGGTACTCCATCGCGTCGCCCACCGTCTTCAGCTTGTCCGCCTCGTCGTCGGGGATGTCGATCCCGAACTCCTCCTCGAGCGCCATCACCAGCTCCACGATGTCGAGCGAGTCGGCGCCCAGGTCCTCGATGAACTTGGCGTCGGGCGAGAGCTGCTTGACCTCCACCTCGAGCTCCTTCGCGATGATCTCCTTCACCCGATCTTCACTGTACGTCGCCACGAATTCCACCTCCTTGGGGGTTGAGCTACTCCATCACCATGCCGCCGTCCACCGTCCACGTCTGCCCGGTCACGTAACCGGCGCGCGGCGAGGCTAGGAAGGCGATCACCTCTGCCACCTCTTCGGGGCGCCCGAGGCGCCCGATGGCGATCTTGCCGAAGAGCTGGGTGCGGGCGGCCTCCGGCAGCGCCGCCGTCATCTCGGTTTCGATGAAGCCAGGGCAGACCGCGTTCACCGTGACCGCGCGGCTCGCGATCTCGCGGGCCAGCGCGCGGGTGAGCCCCAGCAGGCCGGCCTTGGCGGCGGCGTAGTTGGCCTGGCCCGGGTTGCCGGTGAGACCGACCACCGACGAAACGTTGACGATGCGCCCATAACGCGCCTTCATCATCGGCCGGACCACCGCCCGGCAGCAGCGGAATGCTCCGGTCAGGTCGGTCGCCACCACCTCGTCCCACTGCTCGTCGCTCATCCGCATGAACACGGCGTCGCGCGTGATCCCCGCGTTGTTGACCAGCACGTCCACGCGCTTGAGCTCGCCGAGCGCCCGCTCGAACGCGGCCTCCACCGACGCGCCGTCCGCCACGTCGGCCGGATAGGCGTGGGCGGCGAGCCCGGCTGCGCGCAAGCTCTCGACCGCGGCGCGCGCGCGAGCCTCGGTGCGGTTGAAGATCGCGACCGTCGCCCCGCGGGCGGCGAGCAGCCTCGCCGTCGCGAGCCCGATCCCGGTCGCGCCGCCGGTCACGAACGCCACCTGACCCGCGAGCTCTCCCTTCTCGACCGCGATCGGCATGCCGAGCGTCTCCGACATCACGCGCCCCCCGCCGGCAGCGGGGCCTTGAGCGCTTCCAGCGTGGCGGCGAGCGATTCCGGGTCTTCGACGTTCCAGGTCGGGATCTCGCGGTCGATGGTGCGCATGAGCCCCCGGAGCACGCGCCCCGCCCCGATCTCGACGAAGCCCTCGATTCCGCTCTCGCGCATTCGCCGCATCGAGTCTTCCCAGCGCACGGCACCGAGGAGCTGGCGCTCGAGCGCCTCCCGGATCACGCTCCCGCGCGTTGCGGGCTCGGCCGAAACGTTCGCGAACACCGGGCAGCGCGCGTCGCGGAACGAAGTTGCGCGCAGCGCGATGTCGAGACCGGTCGTGACGGGGGCCATCAGCGGCGAGTGGAAAGCTCCGCTCACCTCGAGCCGGATCGCGCGCTTGGCGCCCTTTGCCTTCGCCAACTCGCATGCGCGCTCGACCGCCGCCACGTAGCCCCAGGAACGCCGCCATCGTGCCCGGCCGCTCGACGCCCGCGCGCATCATCAGCTCGCCACGCCGGCGCACGAGCCTGAGCGCGTCCTCGAACTCGAGCGAACCCGCCGCCACGCACGCCGAATACTCGCCGAGGCTGTGCCCGGCCACCGCCGCCGGAGCGAGCCCGGCGGCCCTGACCAGCCGGAGCGCCGCCACGCTCGTCACGAGCAGTGCGGGCTGCGCGTTCGAGGTCTGCTTGAGCTCGTCCTCCGGCCCCTCCCAGCAGATCCGAGAGAGCTGGAACCCGAGCACGCGGTCGGCGGTCTCGACACTTCGCGTGCCTCGGGGAAGCGCTGCGCGAGCGCGCGGCCCATGCCGACGGCCTGCGAGCCCTGACCGGGGAACAGGAACCCGAGCTTCATCGTCCGCCCTCCCGCACAGCTGCTGCCGGGACGGCCAGCGCCGGCTTGAGCGGCGCTGGCTGGGTCCACCGCACGAGGCTCGCGCCCCAGGTCGCGCCGCCTCCGAAGGCCGCGAGGCTCACGTGGTCGCCGGGCTTCAGCCGGCCCTCGCGCACCACCTCGTCGAGGCTGATCGGGATCGAGGCCGACGACGTGTTGCCGTAGCGCTCGATGTTGGCGATCACCTTCTCGTCCGGCAGCCCGAGTCGCTCCCGCACGGCGTCGAGGATGCGCTGGTTGGCCTGGTGCGGCACCAGGAGGTCGATGTCGACCACGGTCAGCTCCGCGGCCTCGAGCGTGCGCCGCACGCTCTCCTCCATGGCGCGCACGGCGACCTTGAACAGCTCGCGCCCCCGCATCTTGATGAAATGCCCGCGCGCCTGCACCGTTCCCGCCGAGGCCGGGCAGCTCGAGCCGCCGGCCGGGATCTCCAGCACTTCGCCGAGCGACCCGTCGCTCCCCATCGAGATCGCGAGGATGCCGTCGCCCTCTGCGCACGGCTGCAGCACGGCCGCGCCCGCGCCGTCGCCGAACAGCACGCAGGTGTTGCGGTCGGTATAGTCCACGATGCGCGAAAGCGTCTCGACGCCGATCACGAGCACGGTGTCCGCCTGCCCGGTGCCGATGATGCCGCGCGCGATCCCGAGCCCGTACACGAAGCCGGTGCACGCCGCGAACACGTCGTAGGCCGCAGCGTTCACGGCGCCGAGCTTGGCCTGCACGGTGCACGCGCACGACGGCAGGAAGCGGTCGGGGGTGGTGGTGGCGAGCACGATCTGGTCCACGTCCTTGGGGGAGAGCCCCGCGCTCTCCAGCGCGCGCTGAGCCGCGACCAGCGCCAGATCGCTCGAGGCCTGATCGGGAGCCGCGATGCGCCGCTCGCGGATGCCGGTGCGCTCACGGATCCACTCGTCCGAGGTCTCGACCATGTGCTCGAGATCCCGGTTCGTGAGCACCCGGTCCGGGACGTACATCCCGGTCCCGGTCATCGTCGCGCCGCGCATCCCGTCAGGCCGCCGTATCATGATCGGCCTCGATCTCCTCGCGGATGTGCTCGTTCACCCGCTGCTCCACGAACCGCACCAGGGTGCGGATCGCGCTGCGGATCGCGCGCGGCCCGCTCGCCCCGTGCCCGACGAAGCATACGCCGTTCACGCCCAGGAGCGGGGCCGCCCCGAACTCCTCCCAGTCGACGCGCGCGCGCAGCCGCTTCAAGGCCGGCATCATGAAGAACGCGCCCGCGCGGGCCAGCGGATCGCGCTTGAGCTCCTCCTTCACCAGGTGGCCCAGGAAGCTCGCAACGCTCTCCGCGGTCTTCAGGACCACGTTCCCGGTGAAGCCGTCGGTCACCACCACGGCGCACGTGCCCTTGAACACGTCGCGGCCTTCGACGTTGCCGATGAAGTTGATGTGCTGCGCGCGCCGCATGAGCGGCAGCGTCTCCTGCACCAGGGCGTTGCCCTTGCTGTCCTCCTCGCCGATCGAGAGCAGCCCGACGCGCGGGTTCTCCTTGCCCAGCAGGTAGCGCGCGTAGACCGTCCCCATGTGGGCGAACTGGACCAGGTAGGACGCCTTGCACTCGGCATTGGCGCCCACGTCCAGCACCACCGCGCCGCCTGCCGGGTTGGGCACGAACGCCGCGAGCGCCGGGCGCGCGACCGCCTCGAGCCGCCCGAGCGAGAGCAGCGCGGTCGCGACCACCGCGCCGGTGTTGCCGGCGCTGAAGATCGCGTCCACCGCCCCGTTCTTGTGGAGCTGGCTCAGCACGCCGAGCGAGCTGCGGCTGCGGCGTCGCGCAGCGGCCACCGCCTTCTCGTCCATCTCGATCGCTTCGGGGGCGTGCTCGACGCCGATCGCGAGCCCGCTCGCATGCACCCTGCGCAGCGAGCGGCGGATCTGCTCCTCGTCACCCACCAGGGTGATGCGGAAACGCCCCGGCATCTCGCGCAGGGCGAGGAGCGTCCCTTCCGCAACCGCCTGGGGGCCGAAATCCCCCCCCATCGCGTCGATCCCGATGTGCGGGACGGAGCCCATGGAGTTCGCGGGGGGCGTATTACTCTTCGCGCGGCGGAACGATCTCTTCGCCGTCGTAGTAGCCGCAGCTCGGGCAGACTCGATGCGGCTGCTTGGGGCTGCTGCAGTGGCTGCAGGTATTGAGGCCGGGGGCCTTGAGCTTCCAGTGTGTGCGGCGCAGCCTGCCGCGCGTCTTCGAATGCCTGCGCTTGGGTACCGCCATGACTTCCGTCCTTCCTTCGCGCCGGTCCGGCCGCGGGGCCGGCGTTCCGCACGTTCAAAGATGCGGGCAGCTCTCCGTGTTTCGATCGGCCCCGCACACCGGGCACAGCCCGCGGCAATCGTCCCGGCAACAGGGCGCCATCGGAAGCTCGAGCAGCAACACCTCACGCGCGGCCTCGCCGAGATCCAGCTTCCGGCCGTCGTGGAACTTCATGTACTCGTCGCGCTCGAGCGCTTCCTCGTCGCGCCGCCGGCCGGTCCCGGCCCGCTCGGCATAGAGGTCGAACGGCGGCCGGACCGGAAGCTCGAACGTCTTGAGGCATCGCACGCATTCGAGCGACGCCACGGCACTGAGCAAGCCCTTCACGCGGACCTGATCGCCGCTCTTCTGGACGTCGAAGTCCCCGCGCACGGGCCTGGGCCAATCCTGTTGGGAGAGGCCGAGCTCCGAAGCCTCACACTCCAGCCCGATCCGGTGGGACCCGGGCGAAAGCGAGGCGATATCGACGGAAAAGCCCGACATGCAAAACGAGCCCCCAGTGGGAGGCGCGTCCACGGCAAGCTAACACACGGGCCGGGCGACGTCTAGCGGCGGCCGGGCCCGTGGCGCAAGGCCAGCCCCAACGGGTTATCGGCCGGCCAGGTCTCGTCTCCACAGCGACAACGGCCGCCCCGCCGGGAACGTTGCATTGCCCATTCCCTTCTCGTATACGTCCGTCGGCTCGCAGGCCGTGAGCCCGCACGCTCTGTTCGGTGCCGTCGGCGCTGAGATCCACGGACGAAGCCACGCAAAAGAAGGGCGGAGATCGATGGAGACGAGAGCACCGAGGGGCTGCGCGGGAGGACCGTCCCGCTCGGCGAGAACCGCAGGCGCCCGAACGCGCGCCGTCGCGCTGTTCCGCGCATAGCGCCATGTCGGGGCGGGATCTGGAACCGACCGGGCGAAGAGTCGGGGTCGGAGCGGGACTCTTCTTTGCCAGCTCCGCCATCCTGATGCTCGAGGTCTCCCTCACGCGCATCCTGTCGGTGGTGATGTGGTACCACTTCGCCTTCTTCGCCATCTCCGTCGCCCTCTTCGGGCTGGCGGCGGCGGGGATGCTGGTCTACCTCCTCCCGGGCGCATTTCCCTCCGGACGCGCCATCGAGCGAAGCTTCGCCGCAGCGCTTCTCCTCGCCCTGGCCACGCCGCTCTCGTTCTGGATCCTGGCGGAGAATCCGTCCTACACCTATCTGACGAGCGGTGCGGGATCGAAGGGCGCCCTGGGCGCGGTCGGCCTGCTGCAGGTGGCGCTCCTCTACCTGATCGGGGTGCTGCCGTTCTTCCTGGGCGGCCTGGTCGGAGCGGTCGTGTTCAGGCACTTCGGGGCACGGGCGGGCCGGCTCTACTTCTACGACCTCATGGGAGCCGGCCTCGGCTGTCTCGCCACCGTGCCCGTCCTCGACCTGGTGGGAGGGCCGGGGGCGATGGCGGCGGTCTCCGTGCTGGCCGCGGTGGCGGGCCTGCTCTTCGCGCTCGCCGGGCGTCATGCAGGCCGGGCCGTGATCGCAGGGGCGCTGGCCCTGGCCGCCACCTTCGTCCTGGCGACCAACTCCTCGACGCACCTTCTCCATCTGCACTACTCGCGCGGGCGGGCGCTGGCCGGGGTGCAGGTGGAGCGGTGGAACTCCTTCTCGCGCGTCACGGTGCGCGACTTCGGCACGCCGGACACCCTGCTGCTCGAGATCGACGCCGCCTCCAACACGTTGATCTCCCGCTGGGACGGCCGGCTCGCGAGCCTGTCCTCTCTGGGAGACAACCTGATCGCGGTCCAGTACACGCTGGTGGAGCAGCCCGTGGTCTTCGTCATCGGATCCGGCGGCGGGATCGATCTTCTCACAGCGATCTCCCAGGGGGCGCGGCGGGTCACGGCGGTGGAGGTGAACCCGATCATCGTCGACCTCATGCGCCGCCGCTACGCCGCCTTTTCGGGCGGCATCTACAATCGTCCCGATGTGCGGGTGGTGACCGACGAGGCGCGGAGCTACATCCGCCGGGCCCATGAGAAATACGACGTCATCCAGGCCGGATATGTCGACACGTACGCGGCCACCGCCGCCGGGGCCTTCGCGCTCACCGAGAACACGCTCTACACGGTGGAGGCCTACGAGGACTATCTCGCTCACCTCACGCCGGACGGGATCGTCGCCATCCAGCGCTACTACGAGCAGCCCCCGCAGCAGTCCATCCGGCTCGTCGCGCTCGCGCTCGATGCGCTCGCCCGCCGCGGCGATCCGCACCCGGCGAGCCACGTGATCGTTGTGCGCAAGGACGACCGGGCGTCGGTGCTGGTCAAGAACTCGCCCTTCACCGAGGTGGACGTGGCGCGGGTCGAGGCCCACTGCCGGCGCGCCGGGCTCGAGCTGGTCGCGGCTCCCGGCCGGCCGGGAAAGGGGCTCTACGGAGAGCTGCTCGGCCCCGGTGACTTTCGACGGACGATCGCCTCCTATGCGCTCGACATCTCGCCCGTCCACGACGACCGACCGTTCTTCTTCTACGTGGTGAAGCCTTCGCAGTTCTGGAAAGGCCTGCTCTCCATGACCG
>VBOS01000294.1 GCA_005893185.1 Candidatus Eiseniibacteriota bacterium | reverse complement strand
CGGGAGCGCAAGCCTGCATTCGCCGTCCGAATCCGAAGATCCGCGGCGACCGGCTACCGCCGCTCGGCGAGGTAGACCTTCGTGACGTAGCGCATCACGACCATCCCCTTTGAGTCGTGCTGCCGCTCCCACAGCACCCCGAGCAAGGCTTGAAGGCGCGCCAGCGGCTCGCCCGCGCGCGGCACGTACGACGCGCTCGTCGCCCGCCCCATCAGCCCTTCTCGATCGAGCGTCTGGGCGTGGGGGTAGAGGGTCTCCCTCGGCGCGCCGAAGAGTCCGCCCGCCGCGATGGAAGCTGGCTCGAACGCCATCTGCTCCACTGGGTGCTCGCCGTTCACGGCGTGGATGGCCTGGACGTACGCCCGGGTCAGGGGATCGGCCCGGTCGCGGGAGTTCCACATCAGCGCGAGCCGGCCGCCGGGCCTCAGGATGCGGGAGAACTCGGCCAGCGCCTGCTGCGCGCGGAACCAGTGGAACGCCTGGGCGCAGAGCACGAGACCGACGATCCCGCTGTCGAGTCCGGTCGCCTCGGCCGTGCCCGCCCGCCACTCGATGCCCGGGTGCGGGATCGCGGCCGCGCGCATTTCGGCGTTGGGCTCGACCGCCAGGACGCGCACGCCGTGAGCGGCCAGCTGGCGCGACGCAATTCCGGTCCCGGCCCCGACGTCGGCCGCTTCCAGCTCCGCGGGATCGCCGAGCCCTTCGAGGATCGCGTTCAGCGCAGCTGCCGGGTAATCGGGGCGATAGCGGCGATAGTCCTCCGCGCGATCGCTGAATCGTCCGGTCGGGTTCAGATCGCCGAAGCCCGTCTGCGGGCCGGGGCTCATGGCTCTCGCGGAAGCGGGCTCGAGCCCGTCAGGGCCCGGTGACGGCCGCGCGCGACTCGGGCTCGGCGGGGGCCGTGAGATCGAGCGGCGGAGGCTCGTCGTCGGTCAGATACTCGAACTGCCGCCGGAACTCCGCGACCGTGGCCCCGGCCTCGGCCGCGAGCTTCGCGAGATGCTGCGGGTCGCGGAAGTCGTCGCGGCGCAGCCGGATCATGTACCGACGCGCGATGGCGTAGCGTGTCGACTCGATGCTCACCATGCGGACGCGCGCGCGGCCGGTCTCGGGGTCCCGCAGTCGATCGAAGGGAACCGGGACGAAGTGCCCGGCCTGGATCGAGACCATCGCCGCGTTTCCGCCCTCGATCAGGTAGCGGGCCGCGCAGTAGCCGAGATCGCGGGTGTACTCCATGTCGAACGGGATCGGATCGGCGCAACGCAGCTCGTAGCCGATGTTCTTCGCCACGATCGTGGTCTTGAGACCCAGCGCCTTGAGCCGCGAGTGGACCTCGCGCTTGAGCAGCTCGCCGAGGTTCAGCTCGTCGAGCCGCAGGTGCCCGTGGGCGTCGCGCTCGATCTCCTCGAAGTGCTCGAGGCTCCGCGGGTCGAGGACGAGCCCCACGCCCTCTGCGATCACGGCCACCCCGTCTTTGCGTCCCTCGGCGCGACGCTTGAGGATCGAGCCCACCAGAGTGTCAGCCGGCCTCTTCAGCTCGACCGGCTGCCGGCGGAACTCCTCGGGGATCAGCGTGATGGTGGCGCCCCCGGCCTTGCCGATGCCGAGCGCCAGATGGCCCGCCTTGCGGCCCATCGCGATCACGAAGTACCAGCGCGAAGTGGTGCGCGCATCGACCATCAGGTTCTTCAGGATCTCGACCCCCACGTGGCGCGCCGTCTGGTAGCCGAAGGTGTCCACGGTGTGCGGGAGGTCGAGATCGTTGTCGATCGACTTCGGAACGTGGACGATCTGAATCCGTCCGCCTGCGGTCTCTTCCAGCCTCATGGCCGAGTAGGCGGTGTCGTCGCCCCCGATCGTGATGAGCTGGGTCACGTTCATGTCGAG
>VBOS01000293.1 GCA_005893185.1 Candidatus Eiseniibacteriota bacterium | reverse complement strand
GCGCTCATTCGCATCCACGGAACGATCTGTGCCGCCAGCGCGAGCGCCAGGATCGGCGCGCCGAGCGCGCGGCCCACGTGCCCCATCCGGGGACCGGAGAGAAGATCTCCGCCGAGCGGCCCGAGGCAGCTGAGGCCGATCGCCATGCCCGCGAGGAAGTACGACGAGGGGTCGTAGGCCCCGTAGCCGAAGGCGTAAGCCGTCGAGAGCAGCGCTGCGGACAGCAGCGTTCGCAGGGCGAGCCGTTCCATCGCGGCCCGCGCTCGCCACGCGAGCGCGAGCGCCGCGACGAGAGCGAGCGCGACGTAGGGATAGACGAAGCGCTCGAGGTAGTCGCGCTGGACCTCGGACGGCCCATAGTGCCCGAGCAGCATCCGGTACTGGGCCCCCGTGATGTGCCGCAGCACTCCCTTCCAGGTGGGCGCCAGCACCGGCCACTGAACGACGGCGGGATGGAACGCGCGCCAGGCAATGACGCTGTAGCTCGCGAGCGGGACGAGGCTCGCCAAGAGCGCAGCAGCCATGAGCCTCCATCGCCACCTGCGCGCGCGCGCGAGCGCGATCACGAGCCCGATCGAGAGCGGCGCAGCGACGAAGACGAAGGTGGCGTGATGCGCAGCGCCCACGCCGCACAGCGCCCCCCATGCGGCCGCGCGAACGAGCATGCCGCGATCCGTCACTGCAGCATCCGGCGTGGAGATGAGGCGGAGGAGGCCGGTGAAGGCGAGGCACGCGCCGAGCGCCCATGCCACGTGCCAGCTGTAGACCTCGGCCAGCGTGGTCTCAACGGTCCACATCGGGTCGAGCCCGAAGAGCAGCGTGGGGGCGAAGACCCACGCGATCGGCGGCCTGACGCCCGAGAGGCGCGCCAGGCGGACGGTGAGGGCGTGGAAGAAGGCCAGCGCCACGCCCCCGCCCAGGGCGCTCCAGGCGTTCGCCGCGTATGCCCACGACGCGCCCAGCGCGTGGGGGCGCTCCAGGCGTTCGCCGCGTATGCCCACGACGCGCCCAGCGCGTGGGCGATGCGCACGAAGCCGTGTCCGAAGATGGTGAAGAGCGGGTAGCCCGTGGGGTGGGCGACCCCGTTCGTCGCCAGAACGAGGGTGAACTCACCGGAGTCCTTGTCGCCGGGCACAGCTGGGGCGAGCAGCAGGTAGATCGCGAAGAACGCCGCCCCCAGAGCGGCCGACGCCCAGGGTGAGCCCGCACCGCCCAGCGGGTTAGCGGGCGAGCCGAGTGGCGCTGGAATGCGGCGCGTTCCTCTCTGCACCCTTGACGACGTACCCTCTGGCACGGATCTCGCCTCCAGCCATCGTACAGCGCGGCGGATCGAGCCCGGCCTGAGATGGCGCGGGCAGGATGCCCGATCCCGGCGGCGCTGTCACGGCTGGGACGGCAGAAAATGCCGGTTTTGTTGGGATTCTTGAGCGGGCGGGGTCGTCTTCGGACGGTTTTCATTGACTGCCCGAGAGGCGGACCGCTAAAGTCGAGTGGATGGGCGTGCCGATAACGCCCCCGGGAAGCTTGTCGTCATGGATGACACAAGAGGAGGTTTCAATGTTTAGCCCCGCCCGGCGCACCAGCGCCATCCTATCCTTCTGCACGGCGCTGGCTTGCGTGGCCTGGTCGGCCCCGGCCCCAGCTTCGGTCTCAGACCCTTCCGCGAGCGGCCCCGGTTACGCCCCGGCCACAGCTGCGAAGTCGACCGCACGCTCGACGCACCGCCGCGCCCGCCGGGCCCCGCCCGGGGGCTGTTACGCGCGGAGCGCGATCGTGATGGACCCGGCCACCGGGCAGATCCTCTACGAGAAGAACGCCGAGGTCACGATGCCGATCGCGAGCATCACCAAGCTCATGACGGTTCTGGTCTTCCTGGAGAGGAAGCCCGACCTCGACCGGATGGCGGAGGTGACGCGTGAGGATCTAGCCGGCGCGGGCCACACGCGGCTGCGCAACCGCGAGCAGGTCGCCCTGCGCGACCTCCTGCACATGACCCTCATGTGCTCGGACAACGCGGCCACGCGGATCCTGGTCCGCGAGTCCTCGCTGGCTCCGGAGGATTTCCTGGCGCGCATGAACCAGAAGGCGCTCGAGCTGGGCCTCACCCACACCCGCTACGTCGAGTTCACCGGGCTCGACCAGCGCAACGTCTCGACCGCATGCGACGTGGCCCGCCTGCTGCACGTCGCCGCCAACCAGCCGACGATCAAGGACATCACCACCACCCGCTCCTACGAGTTCAGCAGCTCCAGGCCTTACGGGTCGCGCAGCATTCAGCGGCAGCACATGGTCGCCAACACCAACCGGCTGCTCTACGGGCGCTACGAACCTGGCTGCGCGCCGGGGGCCGCGAGATGATCGCCGTGGTCCTGGGCGCCCCGACCAACGCCACGCGCTTCGCCGACGTGATGCGCCTGGTGCAGAAGACCCTCTCCGGGAACACGCTGCCGAACCAGTCGTAACCGCCGATGAGCGCGGCCGGCCGGCTCCGGGCGCTGCTCGCGGGCCTTTTCGCCGGGCTCGCAGGCGGACTCTTCGGCGTCGGCGGCGGGATCGTGCTGATCCCGCTGCTGACCGGCTGGTTCCGCACCACCCAGCACGAGGCTCACGGCACGTCGCTCGCAGCGATCGGCGCCACCGCCGTGGCCTCGCTCGTGATGTACGGCACGCACTCGCACGTGGCCTGGGGCACGGCGCTCGTGGTCGGCCTCGCGAGCGTCTTTGGGGCCCGGGCCGGCGCGCGCGCCGCCGCCCGCACATCCGCGCGCGGCCTCACTTTGGCGTTCGCGATCTTCATGGTCGTGGTCGCGGTCCGGCTGCTGTGGAAGCCGGCAGCGCCGATGGCCCCCACCGCACGGCCGCTCCCCGCCGAGATCGGGCTCGACCTGCTGCTCGGGCTCGCGGTCGGGGTGCTTTCGGGCTACCTGGGCGTGGGCGGCGGGATCCTCGCGGTGCCGGCGTTCTCGATGCCGATGGGCATGCCTCAGCAGCTCGCCCAGGGCACATCGCTCGCGGTCATCCTCGTCACGGCGCCGGCCGGGGCGATCGAGCACGCTCGGCACGGGAGTCTGGTGTGGCGCCTGGTCCCCGCCCTCGCGATCGGGGCCTCGGCCGGCGCCCTGGCCTCATCCTGGTGGGTGCAGGGGCTGCCCCACACGCTCCTCGCCCGAACCTTTGCCGTGTTCCTACTCGCCAACGCCGCCGTCACCGGGCTGCGGGCCTGGCGGGCGCGGGACGTGAATCGGCCCGCCCACTAGGCTCGAACTGGGAACCCGCCAGAGCCTCCCCCCGCTCCGGCCGCTCGCGTTTCGGCAGCTCACGTTTCGGCCTTGAGCGAAAGCACCCAATCGACTAGACTTGACTTTGGCTAGACGGGTGTACGTTTGCCTGAGAGCGCCGCAAATCCCCCCATTTGCGGTCTGACTCCTCTCCCGCGTCGGCTGGTTGCGCGAGAGGCGTTGCGCGCGCAGTGACGCGCAATCTTCGGGACCGTTTCAGCAGCTCGGCTGGTTTTCTCCATTTCCGGCAGCTCGGCACACACACCACCGAAGGAGGGCGTCATGAAGAAAGCTACAACCCTCATCGTCGCGCTTGCCCTAGGAACGCTGCTCGCCCAGAGCGCGTTCGCAGCAAGCCCAAACGTGCGCATCAGCCAGGTCTACGGCGGCGGCGGCGGCAGCACGGGATCGCCCACCTACAACGTCGACTACGTCGAACTCTTCAACAACTCGGGCACCGCCGTCATCCTCACCGGCTGGGCGCTCGAGTACGGCTCGGCCACCGGCAACTGGGGCAGCTCGAGCGGTAACTACCTCGTGTTCCCCGCGGGCGCGTCGATTGCGGCTTGCGGCTACCTGCTGATCCAGTCGGGCACGGCCGGCAGCGCTGGCGGTCCGCTCCCCATCACACCCGACTACACCAGCCCGGCGAATATGAGCGCAACGTCCGGCAAGGTGGGTCTGTTCAACGCGCTGAACGCGAACGTCGCATGCGGCTCCGAGGTCTCGGGCACGCTCGTGGACAAGGTCGCATACGGCACCTCGAATTGCCCCGAGGGCACGGCGGTGGCCGCGCTCAGCACCACGACTGGCGCAGTCCGCAACGGCGGTGGAACGACCGACACGGACAACAACTCCAGCGATTTCACGGTCGTCAGCGGCCCCGTGCCTCGCAACTCGTCCTCGCCGAAGAACAGCACATGCCTCGCGACGCCGGCGAACACGAACACCTGGGGCCTGCTTAAGCTGCACTATCGTTAGTCGTCACGGCCGCATCGCGGCCGCGTGAAGCACCGAAAGCCCCCCGCACCCGCGGGGGGCTTTCTGCGTGGATAGGGAATCTCCGCGGCCCTTCGCCGCCCGTCGCACGCCACGCCGCGCCGCGCGACCTGCCCCGGCCGCGTGCACTTTGCACGGGCTCCGGCGGCGCCCGCGGCGGGCGCCACGAATGGGGAAAAGCACCCGCGCGGCGGGGCCGCGTTCCCCGCGTTGCCGGCATGCGTGCTGCTCGCGGCCTTCGATGACGGCCACGCGCGACCGCCTAACTTCGCGCGCGGCAGAAGAGTAAAGCGCCCGCTCCGCGTCTTCGAAGATTCCGCGATGTCCGGCAATGCTCTTGCTTGTTCAAGGAGATAGTAAGCGTGGCCGGCTGCCACGGCCTCATCCCTTCCGCACGCCGTGCTCCTCTACGAATCGCAACGTTAGGAGAAGCGAATGCCTCGCCCGCGCCAGCGATCGCTACGTGGACGGAAGCCCGGCTCGAGCCTGCGCGCCGAGGCCGCAGCGCCCCCCGCACTGAACGGTCGCGAGAACGCGCGGATCGAAGGCGCCCCCGCCGGCCCCATGGGGCGCATGCCGCTCGAGGTGACGCGGCAGGCCCAGCGCGAGATGGATCGGCTGCGCCGGCTTCCGCCCGGCTCGCCCGAGGCCGGCCACATCCGCTCGTACCTCCAGTGGCTGTGGTCCATGCCCTGGGAGCGCACGATCAACGAGGAC
>VBOS01000291.1 GCA_005893185.1 Candidatus Eiseniibacteriota bacterium | reverse complement strand
GCCACCAGGTACAGGCTGTCCGCTCGCGCCTTGGCCATCTGCCTGGCCCGTTCGCGGGCGAGGTCGGAGGCCACGTTGGCGTACATCCAGGCCAGGGGTTGCGCGAACGCGCTCTCGCGCGAGATGCACTGGATGATGTGGTAGCCCTCATGCGTTCGCACCAGGTCGCTGACCTCACCCGCGCGCAGGGAGAAGGCGGCGCGCTCGAATTCCTCGAGCATGGCGCCCCGACCGAAGCTGCCCAGCTCTCCTCCATTGTCCCGCGTCGGGGGGTCGTCGCTGTACTGCCGCGCGAGTGCTCCGAAGTCTTCTCCGGCGCGGATGCGTCGCAGCAGATCCGCCGCCCGGGCCCGCGCCTTCTCGTCGGCCTCGGGGCCGGGCCCGGTGGGGCTGATCAGGATGTGCCGGGCGCTCATGGTCTCGCGCAACGAGTAGCGGTCGATGTGCTCCTGATGGTAGCGCTCGACTTCAGCGCGAGTGAGCTTCACGTTCAGAGCATCGGTGGGCGCGATCGAGACGCGGGTGAAAAACACGATGTCGCCGGTCCTGAAGCGCGACGGATCCCGATCGAAGAGCGCATGCGCCCCGCGCTCCTCCTCGCGCTGGCGCTCCTCATCGCGCCGCGCGGCCAGGCGGCGGCGCACCTGATCGAAGGTCGGAATGTAGCCGGGGACGGCCTGGTACACGTGAAAGACCATCGGCCCGCGCGGCGAAAGCCCGGTCCCAACGCCCAGCGCGCCCGCGCGCGCCGTGAGCGAGTCGCCCACTGCACGCCCGACGGCGTCGGTGTCGGCGGCTGCGCCGGGCACGACCGGCCCCACATCACGCAGCACAGCGGCTCGGGACTCCGCCCCCCGATCACGCTTCCCTTGGCTCCAAGCGGCTGCGATCGCGGCTGTGATCTCGCGTGCCGCCACGATGCGGCGTTCGCGCATCCAGCGCGAGCGCACGTCCGACTTGACCTCCGCGAAGGGGCGCGCGCGCACCGATGTCGTCGCCGGGTCGAAGGTCGAGTACTCGGCCAAGTGAGCACGATAGTAGCGCTCGAGTTCGGAGGCGCCGGGCTCCGGCAGCTTGAGGGTGGAGGTATCGGTGACCGCGTAACGCACGCGGTACGCGGTGGTCCGGAGGCTGTCGCGCATCTGCTGGTAGATGAGGCGCGTCGCCTGCTCCTCGGTCTGCCGCCGTGCCCGCTCTCGGAGATCGGCTCGGATCAGCGGAGCTGCGTCCTTCAGGGGATCGACGTGCGCAGGCACCCGCTCCTCCACGCGCACCAGCAGCCACCCTTGTTCGGCCGGTACCGGCTCGGACAGCACGGCGCCGCGTGACTGTGCGAACACCAGCCCGTTCAGGCGCTCGTCCCCGCGCCAGTAAACGGGGAAATGGTCGCGGGTGACATCGATGTCCCTGCGCGGCGCCCCGAAGTCCGCAGTTGCTTCCTCGAGAGACGCTCCACCATTCACGGCCGCGAGCGCGGCTTGCGCCTGCGCCCGCATGCGCTCGCTCCACGCGCGCGCCTTTGCCGGGTCCGAGCGCTCGGAATCGGGGAGCACGGGAGTATCGATGAATGCGATCGTGAGTCGGGCGCGATCCGGCCGCATGAACTCCGCCCTGCGGGCCCGGTACTGGTCGAGGACATCGGCCTCGCGAGGCTCCGCGTAGCCGATGGCGAAGTCCCCCCGCTGAAGGGCAAGGAGCGAGACCGACGCGCGCGTGAGCTCCTGTTCCGCTTCGGCGCGCAGCTCCGCTTCCGGCGGTGCGAACTCCCGTTCGAGCTGCTGCTGGAGTCGGCGCCCGCCGAGCTCGACGCGGATCTGTTGAACCGCGTACGCGAACTGCTGGGGCCGGGTGTTCTTGGCGGCGTCGAACCTCGCCTGGTTGAAATCGCCGTTGGTGAAGAAGACGGCCTGGATGAGCCCTTCCAGCGCCTGCCGCCGGGCAATGGGAACCAGCTCGGCGGCAAGATCGGAACCGGAGTGCGTCCGGTACTGCTCGGATCGCTTCGCGTACCGCGACTCGAATTCCGCGCGTCCGATGCTTCGCGAGCCCACGGTCGCAACGACCGATTCCGGATTCGCGGGGGATGCGGTCGGGGTCTTCGGCTTGGCGCTGGTCTTGGCCTGGGTCTGGGTCGTGGCGCCGGCCGGGGTCTGGGCGATCGCAGCGCACGTCGCCAGCGCGATCGTGGCGGCGATCACGGCGCTCGCGAGCAGGCGCCGCGCGGCCTCCACCCGGCGCGCGAGCGCCTTTGAAAAATTACGCTCGGACATCTAGCGTGCCTCGACCATGTGGCGTCTCGAGGCGGATGCGGCCGTTCCCTGCTGGCGACCGGAGTCCCCGCCCGATGGGGTCACGCTGGCCTTCACGACCCGGCGCGGAGGCGTGAGCGAGGGGGAGTTCGCATCGCTCAACCTCGGAGGCTCGAGCGGCGACCGCGAAGCGGCCGTGCATGAAAACCAGCGTCGGACGCTCGCGGCGCTGGGGCTTGCGGCGGGCGGCCTCGCCACAGCAGGGCTCGTTCACGGAGCCGAGGTTGCGGCGGTGGACGGTCCGGGGCATTCCCGGGACTGTGACGCGCTTCTCACCCGGGCACCCGGGGTGGTGCTGACCGTCACAACTGCCGACTGCCTCCCCCTCATCCTGACGGCTCCCGGAACCGTGGCAGCTGCCCACTGTGGCTGGCGGGGCACGGCGGCCGGACTCCCCGGGCGCGTGCTCAACGCCGTCTGCGCGGCCGCCGGGGCGACGCCGCGCGAGGTCCGGGCTCACATCGGTCCGTGCATCCGGCCGTGCTGCTACGAGGTCGGACCCGAGGTGGCGGGCCGGTTTCCGGCTTCCGTCGGGCATCGGACAGGGGATCGTCATCGTCTCGATCTGGCGGCGGCGGCTCGCCTGCAGTTGCTGGAATCCGGTGTTCCTCCCGAGGCGATCTTCGACACCGCTGCATGCACGTGCTGCTCTCCGGGCTGGTACTTTTCTCACCGCCGCGACGGCAGTCGTTATGGGCGGCACTGGGCGTTGGCCGCGATGTCGCGGGGGTGATGAGCGGCTCGCCCGCCCGATGAAACGGGGCGGCATTATAGCATGCTCGGGAGCGGGCTCGCGGCGCGCCAAGGAGGCCGTGCGGCGCCCGATGGCCGCTCACGCGGGCTCGAGCGGGTTGAAGCCGAGGTCGGGGCGGCGCACGCGACGCATGGCGTCCGGGTCGGTGATCACCTGCACCTCGCACGTCACCGTGACGACGCCGCGAAACAGGTGGCCGGTGTGGGCCGCGAAGTCCTCGCCCGCGATCACGGCGTGGCAGTGGGGGAACGGCTCGCCGTCCAGATCGCTGAAGTTGCCGGTGAGGGAGCCGATCTCGTGCTCGCCGCTGAACGAGCGCGTCACGTACTGGCCGGTCGCGCGCACGAAGAATCCCAGCTCGGTCTCTCCGACCGCGCCGAGCCCGCTGATCTGGCCGGAGCGCACCCCCTCGGCCCGGGCGAAGTCGCGCAGGGTGGCGATGATCTCCTCGCCGGTGTCGATCCGGACGACGTAGCCGTAGCGGGTGCGCCGGAATTTCACGCCGGCGCCTCCTGGCGCAAGGCCGCGAGCCCGGCGGTTCCGAGGTGTTCGAACAGCTCGCGCAGACCGGGCTCGGCCCCCATGCCTTCGGGCCTCACACGCGCGCCGCTCTCGAGCCACGCCAGGTGCGCGATCTCCTCGAGCGTGCGGGTTCCGTCGCAAGCTGCCCATGCCAGCTCGAGCGTCGTGCGGCCGCCGGGGATCGCGCCCTCCACCCCGATCCAGAAGGCTCGCGCCTCGGGCGTGAGCCGGTCGAAGCCCGGCAGGAGATGCCACAGGAACTCGAGGTATCCGTCCGCCGCGCGCCGGGGCCGCCTGGGCTGCGCCGCCGCGGGCCGCGAGGGCAGGGCGCATTCCGGGACGCACGCGCCCTCCCGCCGCGCGAACTCCTCGAAGGCGCCCGAAGCGGCTGAGACTTGCGCATCGCCGACGCCGTCGAGCGCTTCGAGGGCGCGGCGGCGGCCACCGCGCGCCACCGCCTCGGTCAGCCACTCCAGCTCGCGCCCGCCGGCGGCGGCGAGGAATCCTGCATAGGTCGCTGCGCATGTGGCGGCGAGCGCGAGCGAGCGCGGGTCGCACTTGTCGGGCGTGTCGTGAGACGAGTGATAGTAACGGTCCGGCCACTGGATCAGCATCGGGCACGGCACGCCGCATGACACCAGCACCGCGTGGTCGCTCCCCGCCGCGAACGGCACCTCCGCCATCCGCATCATCGAGAAGTGGCCCGGCCCCGAGTAGGACGGCACCCAGTCCAAGGCCGCGCGGCGGATGCGGAGCAGCAGCTCCTCGGCGAACGAGCCCTGGAAGCACGGCGGGCGCTCGAGCAGCAGCGTGCTCCCGCAGCGCTCCTGGTCCTCGCCCACCATGTCCAGATTGAGGGCCGCCGCCAGGTTCGAGGCCCGCCGCGCGTCCTGCGCGAGCCACGCGCATGTGCCCGTGAGCTCGGGGACCCACAGGAAGCGCACGGCGCGCGCGGCCGGCTTCCAGGCTCCGGCTGCGGCGAGCGTGGCGAGCGCGCGGGCCGCTTCGAGGTTCGCGGCCGCGCCCGATGCGTTGTCGTTGGCGCTCGGCTGCGGATGGCAGAGGTGGGAGACCACCAGGACCTCGCAGCCGGAAGCCCCGGGCGCGGCGGCCGGGATCGCGGCCGAGACCAACGGGATCCTCGTGTCGAAGGCGCGCGCTTCAATCTCGGCCTCGAGCTCGAGGCGCTCGCCTGCGCGCAGGCGCTCGCGCAGCCCGAGGCCCGCGCGCGGGCTCATCACGAAGCCCCAGCCGCGCGGCTCGGTCTCGTTCCACCAAAACGACGCGTAGGCCAGTGCGTCGGGGTCGTCGAACGCATCGCGCACCGGAGGCACCAGCCGGCGCCCGTCGTAGAGGAGCCCGGCCGCCCCGCCTTCGACGACCCAGCGCCTGTGCGCGGCGTGGACCGCCGAGCGCGTGAGCACAACCGCTCCGCGCACGCTCCCACCGCGCCCGGGTACTGCTGCATCTTCCTCGAGCGCCACGATCGGGAAGCGCCCGCGCACCGGGCCGCTGCGCTGGACCAGCGAGAGCCTTTCCGCTTCGTAGTCGCACATGCGCTCGCGACTCGAGCCGCCCACAAGCGTCGCCACCGCGCGCGAGCACGCCCAGCCCTGCGGCATCAGGCTTCCCAAGCAGCGAGTGCGCCCGTCGCCCGCGACGTCCTCGCGCTCGACCCTGAGCCCCATGGCATCGAGCCGCCCGGCGATCCAGCCGGCGGCATCGTCGTAGCCCGGGCTCGCCTGGATGCGGTGGAAACGCGTCAGCTCGCGCACGGTCTCGAGCGTGCGCACCCCCGAGACCGTGGTGCGCACCGACTCCAGCAGGGCGTGGAACAACCGATCTCCTCTCGATGGCGGCGCGCCGCCGCGCTTTCCGGGCGCATCAGGTGCGCCCGGACTCGGCGCGGCTGCGCGCGCGCACTCCGAGCACGATCGCGAGCGCCAGCGGCGCGCCGTACTCCACCCAGCGCCACGCGAGCGCCAGGTGAAAGTCGCGCCCCTCCGCGGGCGTGGACAGCACACCGTAATTGAGAACCGCCGTGAGCGAAAGCAGGAGCCACGGAGCGGAGGGGCCGAGCGGCTCGAAGGCCAGGGCCCAGCCGAGATACCAGGGATGGAGCACAGGAGAGAGCAGTAAAGAGGCGCGCAGCCCAAGACGCGTGGCATCGGTCTCGGACCGGCGCTTCACGAGCGCCCAGGCCGTCACGGCTGCCAGCATGACGAGCGCGGCACCGCGAGCCGTAGCGAAGCCGCCCACCGCGCGCTCCAGATAGTGGAATGCCAGCTCGTTGTTGCGCCACGCTTCCCAGAAGGCGTTGAGCCCCGAGTTCGGGCCGCGCGCCAGGGCCAGGAACGCACCGAGCCCAGCTGCGAGGAGGAGAACCGCTGGCACGCGAGCGCGCCACGGCCAGCGACGGAGCAGGAACGGGAGCGCCACGAGCGGGGCGAGCTTGGTGAGCGAGCCCGCGACCAGCGCCAGCGCCGATCCGATCGGGCGCTCGCGCGCGAGCGCCAGCGCCACCACGAGCCACAGCAGCGCCACCGGATCGTTGTGGCCGCTGCCGGCATACTCGACCAGCACCAGCGGGTTCCACGCGTATGCGATCACCGCCACCGGGCTCAGGCCTCGCCGCTTCGACCACGAGAGCGGAACGAGCACAAGCGCCAGATCGTGGAGCGCGACCCACAGCTTGAACGCCGCCACGGTCGGCGAGAGGCGCGCCACCAGCGCAAAGCCCGCCTCGGCGAGCGGCGGGTAGATCGTCGCCAGGTTCTTGTGGTTGACGTTGGCGTAGATCTCGCGATCGCGAAGCGAAGCGAGTCGCGGGTCGTCCGGGCTCTGCCGGTAGGGATTCCCGCCGTGGAGGAGGACGCGGCCCTCCCACACGTAGCGGTAGAGGTCGCCCGAGAGCGAGGGGGCCGCAGGAAGCAGAACGAGGCGCGCCGCCACGGCCACGGCCAACACCGCGAGGCCGACGTGCGGCAAGTCTTGGTAGCGCCGGATGCGCAGCAGCGCCAGGGCCACGAAAACGAACGCCAGCGCGAACAGCGTTTGGAACGTGCCGAGATCGTGGAACCACGAAGGCAGCCGGCCGAGCAGCGCCATGGCCAGCGTGAGCCCCGCGCCGAGCGCCGCGAACTCGAACGCCGGGGCGATCGATGCTTTGCGCGCCCCGCCCTCGATCAGCCGGAACGGAGGTCGGTCGCGCCCCACGACCCGACCCGCAAAACCTAGCGCCCCGCGGGCACCGTGACCCGGATCGCGCGCGTGGCCGTGTTGCCCGACAGGTCGACCGCCCGCACGCTCACGGTGTGGTCGCCCGATTCGACCTTGGGCACTCGCGCCCGGAACGACAGCGAGCGATCGTCCGCGAGCCCGCCCTCCGGCGTCACGGTGCGCCAATCCTGGTCATCGATCGCGACCTCGATGCGCGAGAGCGGACTCGTGTCGTCCTCGGCTCGGCCGTCGATCGTCACAGCTCCCGCCTCGCCGCGAGCGGTGAAAGATGTGACCCGGGGCGGAGTGTTGTCCACGGTGAAAGGCTCGCTGAACGCCTCGGTCGTGCGCTCTTCGCCGAGCGGGTTGCCGGCCGCGTCAGAAGCCGTGACGCGCAGCCGGTAGCGGCCGTCCGGGAGCGCTCCGGTGTCCCAGCTGAACGATGTGGACTCGATGTCATCTCCGACCTTGATCCACGCTCCCTCGTCCACCCGGCGCACGTGGACCTCGTAGCGCAGGGCGTCTCCGTTGGGATCCGACGCGCGCCACTGCACCGTGCGCAAGCCGCGCGCCCACATCGGGAGATCGCGCAGCGCCCGCGGGCTCGCGGCCTGCTGCAGCGAGTACTCCACCTTCTGCCCTCCCGGCAGGTTCTGGGTCACCGACTCGCTGCGGGGCGTCATCTCCCCCTCGCGGAAGCCCTGGCCCTGCGGGGCCACGACCAGGTCTTCCACGACCGGGGGCAGGTTCTGCTCGCGCCACGCCACCTCCACCGATTCGATCCGCGGTTGACCACCCTGCAATGCCAGCTTCCACTGCAGGTAGCGTGCGGGAGGCGACTGGACGCGCGCGCCGTCCGCCGGGACCGGTCCGCCGCGCCATGGGCTCCACGTCGTGTCGGGCGGGTCGGTATTGCCGCTGCGCGTCTCGAGCACGACACGCCCGCCGCCCTCTCCCCGCCAGCGTATGCGGCCGAAGCGCGCGATGCGCCGCGCATCGAGCGTGGGAGAGATCAAATCGCCCCGCTCGGCGCGCTCGGGCCCCAGGCGCCACAGCGCGGCCGGGTTGGAAGTGGCGGCGAACACGCGACCGTCGCGCCCCACGGCGAGGGCTGTCACCTGCCCCTGGGGTGCAGCGAGAATCTGCGTTGCGCCCCCCGGACGCTCGAGCCGATAGAGCGCGGCCCGGTTCCCGGTGGCTGCGAGGACGCCGGCCTTGGACGGCGCGAGCGCGAACACGAACGGTTGCGGGGAGACCCAGTAAACGCTCGTCA
>VBOS01000290.1 GCA_005893185.1 Candidatus Eiseniibacteriota bacterium | reverse complement strand
GTGGGTTCCGGTCGCCGCGAACCACGCGCCTCCCGGGGCGGACGCCAGACCCCACACGTAGCGCTCCCCGGTGCGCGCCAGGAGCGCGGTGTCGCCGCGCGCGCCGATCCGGTAGATGAGCCCTTCGGGTCCTGTGCCGGCCACCACGCCATCCCCCGAAGCTGCGATCGCGAGCACTTGCCCCACCGGCAGCCTGATCCAGGGCTT
>VBOS01000289.1 GCA_005893185.1 Candidatus Eiseniibacteriota bacterium | reverse complement strand
TGGCCTCCGGGCTTCGCGTGTGGGTCGAGGACGTGGCTCTCCACTGGAACGTCGTACTCCTGCTCGGTCTGGTGGGATTGGTGGACCTCGTGCGCCGCCGTGAGCTTCGCCCGGCGCTTCTGCCGATCGGCGGCTGCGCAGCGGCCGCCTTCGCACTCTTGCTTCGGTCGCGATTGCCGGAGCAGACCTATGCCGACGAAGTACTCGAGCACCTTCAGGGTCCTGTGACGATCGCGGGATCCCTGCTCATCGGGCTCGGCATGGGGGCCTTGCGACCGGACGACGCTGCAGCGGCCCGGCGCGGCATGACGATCGTCCTGTGCATCGTCGTGGTCGCAGCTTGGATGATTCTGGGCTGGGGAGCAGCAGACCAGTCCCACGATCGAACTCTGGAGACCTACGTACAAGGGCTTGCTCTGGCGCTTCCCGAGGATGCCGTCTACGTGACGGAGAGCGACGTCGAGACGTTCTGGGGCGTGCCGACGCAGCTCGGGCTGCGCTTTCCGATCAGCGAGCCACTGTTGTCTTCCATGGAGTGGTACGCGGTGCACACCGCGCCGCGGCTCGAGCCCCGCGTGCTCGGCACCGGTAAGACCCCAGCCGACTGGCGCGGCTTTCTCGACGAGTGCCTGTCGCGCGGCCTCGTCGTGGCCAGCTCGAGCCGCCGCCTCGTGGAGACGTCCGCCGGATCGCCCGAGCTCCACGGACTCTTGTATCTCGCGCGACCCGCAGGAACCACGGAACTCACGCCGGCCACGATCACCGAGGCGATGCGCCTCGCACCCGTCGCCGACCGGCTCCCCGTGCTGCCTCCCCGGGGACACGCTTTCTCCCGCTTCTACACCCGACGCTTCGCCCGGGCGTACGCGGGCTCGGCCGAGGCCCTCCGACAGCTCGGCGAGCTGGACCTCGCGGCACGAGCCGACTCGGTCGCGGACGCGCTCAATCGCGGCGATCCTCGCGAGCGACGCTCGCGGCTCCTCCGGACATTCGCCGAAGAGTGCCGCGCACGGGGCTTCTGAGTCGGTTTTCCAGCAAGCGCCATCCACGCCCCGCCGCCACGAAACACGAACGGCGCGAGGTCGATTGCGATCGCCTCGCGCCGCCCGGTGGCCGTCCTGGCCTGACGCTCAGGCAGCCTTCGCCTGGGCCTCCTCGTCATCCGAATCGCCGTCGTACGCCGCCACGTCCTCGTCGGCCTGCGCGGCATAGCCCGTGGCTTCGTCGTCCTCGGACGCGAAGCTCACGCCATCGCCCTTCCGCCGCCCGAGCATGGCGGTCGGTCGCACCCGCGTGCTCAGCTCGCGCTCCTCGCGCAGCTCCGAGATCCTGGAGTCCGCCTGCTTCAGGAGGAAGCGCAGCGAGCCGGTCTTCTCGACCGCCTGGTCGATGATGGCCTTCTGGCCCTCGAGTGTCTCGACGCCGGACCGCACCTCGAGCAGCAGCGCCTCGGCGCGGGCCAGCCTTTCTTCGGCCTTGACCATCTGCCGCTTGCGCTCGTCGAGCGCCTTGGCCGAGTCCTTGATCTCGCCGAGCCGGCCCTGGACCTCGGCGAGGAGCTTGCGGCTCTCCTCGACCTCGCGGGCGGCCGCTGTGATCTCGCGGACGCTGGTGACGGTCTTTTCGGCCAGCGCGAACATGCGGTCGAAGTCCGCGCGCAGGGTCTCGACTGTGCCCTGCCGCACGGCGAGCTGCTCGAGCGAGTGCTCGAGCTGCGTCTCGATGGTGTCCCACTTCCCGAGCCGATCCTCGAACGAGATCAGCCGCTTCTCCACCGACTGGAGCCGGGTCGCACGATCCTCGAGCTCCTGGGTCAGCGCGCCCATCGCGTGGAGCTGCTCGCCAGTCGTGGCGAGCGAAGTGGTGAGCTTCTTGGCCTGCTCCTTCATCTGCTGCGCCGCGTCGGCGGCATCCTTCCGGAGCTCGGAGGCCCGCTCGAGATTCTCGGTCGCCTCGCGGATCGCGTTGTGCCGCTGCTCGAGCTCGGGTCCCAGCGCCCGCGTGCGCTCGGCCAGCGCCTCGACCGACTCGCAGCGCGCGGCGACCGTGGCGACGGTCTTGCCGACCTCGTCCGCCCGCCGCCCGGCTTCGTTCACATGGGACGACACGGTGCTGATGTTCTGGCTCAGTCGCTCGGCTTCCGCCGCGTGCGCCGACAGGCCGACGAGCTGCTGCTCGGCGGTCTCCATGCGGGCCTGGAGCTGCCGGTCGCGCTCCTCCAGCCTCGCGGTCAGCGAGCCGAGATCGGCCATGCGGCGGAGCAAATCGTCCACGAACTCGCGCCGCATCTCGAGAGCCGCGACCGACTCGCTCGCCAGCTTCGCCTGCTTCTGGACGACGTCCACGGTCGGGGCGATCTGGTTGAGCTCGGCGACCTTGTCCTTCAGCTCGGCCACCGACTGCTCGACGCCGGCCAGCCACGAGCGGGTCTCGGACTGGGTCTCCCGCACGCGCGAGATCTCGTCGTGGGTGAGCTTGGTCTGCTCGAGCGCGTCCTTGACCAGCGCGTTCGCGCCGCTCAGCTCGGACAGATCGCGTAGCCCGCGCTCGAGCGCCGGCTGCGACTCCAGGAACTGCTCGACCTGGGTGCTCGCCTCGCGCGCCTTCTGCTCGGTCGAGTCGAGTTCGCTGCGGATCGCGTTGAGCCGATCGTATTCCTGATCGACGCGCCCGACTTCCTCGGTGAGCGTCTGCACGTGCGCGGCGAGCGCACGGGTCTGCGAGGTCAGCTCGTTCGCGGTGTGGGTCGCCGCGTTCACCCCCTGGATGCGGTTCTCGGAGTCGGTGAGCGCAGAGCGCAGGTCCACGACCCGCTGGTTCACGGACTCGAGGCCGCGGCTCTCGAACTCGAAGCGCTCGACCGCCTTCTTGGTCTGGTCGGTGAGCGTGCCCAGATCCTGGCGCGTCGCCCGGATCTGCGAATCGGTGTCGCGCTGGAGTTGGGAGATCTCGCTCGACCGCTCGAGCACGCTCTCATGGAGCGAGGCGAGCCCGTTGACCTGATCGTTGAGCTTGCGTAGCGACTTCTCGTTCTCCTGTTGCTGGCGCACGCCGGTGTCCACGGTGCGCATGGCGCGCTCGAGCTGCTCGGCCTGGGCCAGAGCCCGCTCGACCGCCTCGCGCTGGGCATCGAGCGCCGCGGCCTTCTGGGTGACGGTCTCGCCCAGGGCCCGGAGCGTTGCGATCTTGCGCTCGAGATCGGAGACGGTGTGCTGCACGCCGTCCATGGTGCGGACCGACTCCTCGACCTCGGCGACGCGATGCTCCTTGTCCTGCAGGTCGCGGCTCAGATCGTCGCGGCGCCGGTCGAGCGCCTCCATCTTCGAGAGCGCGGTCTCGTGGGCGACCAGCAGCCGGTCGTGCTGCTCCCGCAGCCGATTCATGCGCTCGCCCGTGCCCTCGACGTGCCCGCGCACGCTCTCGGCCTCGCTCCGGAGTAGGGAGAACGGCTTCTCCACCTCGAGGAAGGATTCGAGGCGGTCCTTGAGGTCGGTGGCGAGGTCCACCTTGTCCTTGAGCTCCTCGAAGATCGCGCGGATCTGCTCGGCGTCGGCGGCCGCCTTCGCGATCTGCTCGGTCGCCCGCCCGTGGCCCTCCGTAAGGCCCTCGGCGCGCTCGTCCAGCTCCTGCAGCCGGTTCGTGAGCTGCACCATCGCCTGGAACCGCTGGTCCAGCTCCGCGAGGCGCGAGAGCATGGACTCCACATCGCTCCCCACCTTGGCGATGGGGTCGTTCAGCTCATGGAGCTTGTCGCCAGCCGTCCGCACGCTCTCGATGAGGTTGTCGCAGCGAGCGCGTTCTTGCTGCAGCTCCTGCAGGACCGCGCGCATCTCTTCCGCGAACTGTTCGTCCTTGGTGTTGCTGCCGAGCAGGTTCTTCAACAGGCTCATCGCACGCTCCTGGGCTCGAGCCGGCACCGCGGTGCCGGAACGCCAAACTTGCGGGTGATCGGGTGGCTCGTCCGCCGTCCGGTACGGGGCGGAGTCGTGGCCGCCCCCGCCCGTGCAAAATGCGGGCCCTTCCGGCGGAATCACTAATTCCGCGCCGGGAAAGGCTCTGTGGCGGGGGCCAGCAACGGTTATCGGCCGCCTGCGGCAAAATCCGAGCCGCGCGATGGCTGGAGGTCAGCCGGCGGGCGGGTTCGCCG
>VBOS01000292.1 GCA_005893185.1 Candidatus Eiseniibacteriota bacterium | reverse complement strand
GGTGATGCGCACCCCATCGATGCTCACGGCCCCCTGGTCCACCGCGCGCCACGCCGCGCTGCCCGAGGCGGCGAGCCCCGCCTGGACCAGCAGGTCCTTGATCCCGATCTCCCCCGCCGGGACCACGCACACCGCGAGATCCTGCGGCACGTCGCGCCGCCTGAACTGCGCGTCGAAGTCGCGCGCAGCTCGTCCCGCCGCCGCCTCGCCGTGGTACATGCGCACGATGCGCGTCGCGAGCTTCTGCTTGATCTCCATCGGATTCTGCGACGCGTCCGCGAGCGCGCGCTCGACATCTTCGAGCTCCGCGGGCGCTGCGTCGGTCACGAGCCTCCAGTAATCGCTCATGACGCGATCGGGTAGGCTCATCACCTTGCCGTACATTTCTCCGGGCGGATCCGTGACGCCGATATAGTTGCCGAGGCTCTTGCCCATGCGCTGGACGCCGTCGGTCCCCACGAGCACAGGCAGCGTCATCGCGATCTGAGGCGACTGCCCGTGCAGCTCCTGCAGGACGCGCCCGACCAGCAGGTTGAACTTCTGCTCGGTGGCGCCGATCTCCACGTCCGCGCGGATCTCGACCGAGTCGTGCCCCTGCATGAGCGGGTACAGCAGCTCGTGCACGCCGACCGGCTGCTGCGCCGCCATGCGCTTCGCGAAATCGTCGCGCTCGAGCAGCCGGGCAACCGTGTACTGGGAAGCGAGTTCCAGCAGCTCGGCGAAGCTCATGCGGGCGAACCACTCGCCGTTCCTTCGGATTTCGACCGGGAGAAGCGGGGGGCTCGGATTCTTCTCAAGCACGCGGAAGAATTGGTCGAGATAAGTAGTTGAATTGGACTCGATTTCGGCGGGTGTGAGCCGGGGCCGGGTCTTGCTGCGGCCGCTCGGATCGCCCACCAGACCGGTGTAGTCGCCGATGATGAGGACCACCTGGTGCCCCAGGTCCTGAAATTGCCGCAGCTTGCGCAGCCCCACCGTGTGCCCGAGATGAATGTCGGGCGCGGTGGGATCGAAGCCCTGTTTGACGCGCAGCGGGCGGATCTCGCGCTCGCGTTCGCGCAGGCGGCGCACGAGCTCGCCCTCGGGCAGAATCTCCTCCGTGCCGCGCGCAAGCAATTCGTGCTGGGCTTCGGGCGTCATCGGGCCTCGACCGCTGGAGCGTTGCGTGACCAAGGGGACGCGGGATACTAGGGTGATGCGTCAGGATTCGGCAAACCGGCCGCCGGGAAATGCTTGACCCCGGGTCGCGAGCCCTCCTACGCTCGCATTTTGGAAGGAGAGAAATATCCCTCTGAGCCCCATCCCCGACATCGCAGTTCGCGCGGCGGCGCGCTTCCCCTGGAAGCTGTTCTTCGTTCTGGTCGTGATCGCGGTCTTCGGGACCGCCGGCGTGGTCTTCGGCGTGGTCCGCTGGATCAGCATGGACCTCCCGACGCCCGAGCAGCTCACCGCCATTCACGCTCCGGTGAAGACGGTGGTCTACGATGTGCGCGGGCGCGTGCTTCACGAATTCTTCCGGGAAAACCGCTCGCCCGTCCCGGTCAAACAGCTTCCGCCCAACCTCATCAACGCCACGCTCTCCACCGAGGATCGCAGCTTCTACCGGCACTGGGGCGTCGACCTCTACGGCGTCGCGCGGGCTGCGGTCACGAACGTGCTCAAGATGCGGCGCGCCGAGGGCGGCAGCACGATCACGCAGCAGCTCGCGCGCAACCTCTTCCTCACGCACGAGCGCACGCTGAGCCGCAAGGCCAAGGAGATCGCGCTCGCGATCGAGATCGAGCGCAACTACTCGAAGGAGCAGATCCTCGAGCTCTACTTCAACCAGATCTACTTCGGCGAGGGCGCATACGGCGTCGAGGCCGGGGCGAAGACCTATTTTGGCAAGCCGGTCCGCGAGCTGACGCTGCCGGAGTGCGCGCTCCTGGCCGGGCTGCCTGCCAACCCCAGCCTGTACTCGCCGCGCCGGAAGCCGGCCGCCGCCAAGCTGCGCCGCTCCAAGGTGCTGCGCAACATGCTCGTCACGCACTCCATCACCCAGGTGGAGTTCGACAACGCGAACAGCGCACCCCTCGGCGTCACCCCGGTCCGCTACAGCAACGACCGCGCGCCGTACTTCACGGAGATGGTGCGCCAGCACCTCGACGAGCACTATGGCTCGAATGCGGTCTACGAGGGCGGGCTCAAGGTCTACACCACCCTCGACATGGACCTGCAGCAGATCGCGGAGCGCGCGCTCGAGAAGAACCTGAGCGACCTCGAGGTCGAGCTGAAGCTCAAGCCCACGCGCGCGACCTACGTGATCCCTGCCCTGGACACGTCCCACGCGGGCCTGAGCACGCCCTACCTCCAGGGCGCGCTGGTCGCGGTCGATCCCAAGACCGGCGCGATCCGCGCGCTGGTCGGTGGCCGCGACTGGAACCACAGCAACTTCAACCGCGCGATCCAGGCGCGGCGGCAGGCGGGCTCCGCTTTCAAGCCGTTCGTCTACACCGCTGCGATCGACAACGGCTTCCACCCCACCGACATCATCGTGGACGAGCCGGTCTCGTTCCCGGCGGGCGACGGCACGCTCTACCAGCCCGCCAACTACGACAAGACCTATCGCGGTCCCGTCACGCTGCGCTACGCGCTGCAGCAGTCCATCAACATCCCGGCGATCAAGCTGCTGCGCAAGGTCGGAACGTCGCTGGTCACGAGCTACGCGCGCCGCATGGGGATCCGGAGTCCGATCGGGCAAAATCTCCGTCGGCCTACTCCGTGCTCGCGAACCACGGCATCCGGAACGAGCCGCTCTTCATCCTCAAGGTCGAGGACAAGAACGGGACGCTGCTCGAGAAGAACACGCCGCGGCCCGCCGAGGTGCTGTCCGAGGAGACCGCTGCGGTCGTCACCTCCATGCTTCAGAGCGTGATCGACCACGGCACAGGCGCGCCCGCCCGGCTGCGCGGGTTCACACTTCCCGCCGCCGGCAAGACCGGAACCATGGACGACTACATGGACGCCTGGTTCGAGGGCTACATCCCGAGCCTGGCGGCCGGTGTGTGGGTGGGCTTCGACCAGAAGAAGACCATCGGTCCCGGCATGACCGGCGCGCGGGCTGCGCTGCCGACCTGGACCGACTTCATGATCGGGGCAACGCGCGGCCGGCCGGTCGAGGACTTCGGCTCACCGCTCGGAACCTCGAATCGCGACATCTGCGCCGAGACCGGGATGCTCGCGACCGAGGCCTGCCCCAACGTCACGACCGAGATCTTCGACGAGGGCTCCGAGCCCACCGAGTACTGCACAGCCCACCCGGGGCGTCCGCTCCAGACCTACCGGCGCGCGGCACCCATGCCCGACGAAGACGGAGGAAAGCCCGACCTCCGCCAGCTCGACCGCAACGACCGCGCGCGCGCGAAGGAGAAGATCCACACCTGGTGAGGGGCCTGCTCGGGCGGTCCTCGCTCGGCGCGCCGCGCGTACCGGATTCCGGCAATCGCGCTCCCCGGGGGCGCAGCGTGACGCGGCGTCGAGCCGAACCTCCCGTTCAGCGGAGGCGCATGATGCGCTGCCTCTCCTGCCCGCCGGGATACGCGTATCGAACCACGTAGATACCCGCTGGCGCTTGCATCCCGCCCCGCGTGAGGCCGTCCCAACCGACCGCCTGCGTTCCCGCGGACCACGGGCCCCGCGCGAGGGTGACCACCCTGCGCCCCAGGAGGTCGAACACGTCGATTTGAATGGGCGCATTGTGGGCGAGCGTGAACGCGATTCGCAGCGGGCCGCTGCCGGGGCTCGGGCCTACCCCCGCGAGGCCGAACGCGAGCCGGGCCTGCGCCTCGACCAGAACGCCGGGATCGAGCACGGTGAGGATGCCGCCATCGCGGGCCACCAGCCGATAGCGATACGCCCGATCGGGCAGCGCGCTGCGGTCCATCTCGACGACGGCTCGCCCCTCGATGGAGCGCTCCATCACAGGCTGGGTCCACGCCTGGCCGCTCGGCCCCTCGGCCCGCTCCACCCAGATCGCGGACGCCGTCGCGCCTTCCGCCACTTCCCAGGTCACTCGGACTGCGCCGCCCACCCGGCCTGCCGCGAAACGCTGGACCAGCGTGGCCGTCACTCCGCATCCGACCCCGCTCTCGTTCATCAGTACCCGGAGTCCGGAATTGAAGTCCACTACCGCCAGGTCCGGAAACCGGTCGCCGTCGAAATCGCCGGCGACCACCCACTGCGGACTGGAGAAGCCCAGGTACTCCTCGTTGGTCGCCAGGAACGTGCCGTCACCCCGGCCGAGCAGCACCGATAGACCCTGGGAGGTGGAGTTGGCCGTCACGAGATCCAGGCTTCCGTCGCGGTTCACGTCCGCGACC
>VBOS01000016.1 GCA_005893185.1 Candidatus Eiseniibacteriota bacterium | reverse complement strand
TCCTGCTCGAAATGCTGGTCCACTCGAGCCTCGCGCGCGACTACGACCTGCACGTCGTGGACACATCGAAGCGCACGCTGCGCTGGGCCGTCGAGAAGCCATCGTGGCGCACGCCGCTCTACCTCGCGCGCGACATCGGCCGGCTCGTGCCCGCGCTGTTCCAGGTGCGGCCCGAGGTGGTCGTGGTCCACGCATCGGGCTCGCTGTCGTTCCCGCGTGATTGGTTGTTCATGCTCGCGGCGCGCATGTTCGGCGCGCGCGTCGTCTGCCACTATCACGGCACGCTCCACACGCGCTTCCCGTCGACGCTGACGCCCGCGGGGCGCTTCTTCGGGCGCGTGATGATGGCAGCTGCGGATCGCGTCATCGTGGTGGCCCCGGGCTATCGCGACCGCTTCGCGGCGGCGTGGGGGCGAGAGGACGTGGCGTGGGCGCCCAACGTCGCGGACGTCGCGCTTTATCGGGCCGCGGCCGGGAAGCCCAACCCGTGGCTCAAGCCCGGCGAGCGCGGCGTGCTGTACGTCGGCCGCCTCTCCAAGCCGAAGGGCATCTGGGACCTGATCGAGGCGATGCCGGCGGTGATCGAGCGCCATCCCGAGGCGCGCTTCCTGCTGTGCGGCCTCGCCGAGAACGAGGCACAGGAGTCGATCCTGCGCGCCGCCGTCGCGGAGCGCGGGCTCGCGGAGCGCGTGAGCTTTCTCGGCGCGCTCGACGCCCCGGAGAAGGCGGTGGCCTACGCGTGCTCGAGCGTGTTCGTGTCGGCGTCACGGACCGAGGCGTTCCCGCTCGTGATCCCGGAGGCGATGGCGGCCGGGCTGCCCATGGTGCTGACCGCCGTCGGCGCAATCCCCGACCTGGTGCGCGACGGCGAGGACGGCTTCCTCGTTCCGCCGCGCGATTCCGCCCTGCTCGCCGACCGCATCCACCGGTTGCTGGACGACGAGCCGCTGCGCGCGGGCATCGCCGCGCACGTGCGCGAGCGCGCACAGCTCGAGTTCGACATCGAGGTGGGGGCTGCGAGCGTGCGCGGCGTGATCGATGGCGTGCTCGCACGCCCGCGCACGGCCCGCGAAACCGGGACCTCGCATGCGCCGGGGCGCGCGCCCGGCGCTCCCTCCTGGCCGGCGGAGACCGGCCTGGTCTTCTGGCTCCTCGCGCTCGCCGTCTTCGGCGGCGGCGGCGTCCTGTTCGGCGAGCAGGAACTGGCGCTCCTGGTCGCGATGTCCGGGCTGTTCGTGGCCGCACAGGCCGCGGATCTCGAGCCGCGCTGGGCGGGCCTCTACCGGGCGCTCGCGTGGGTCGTCCCGGTCGCGACCGCCGCGGTCTTCGCGGGGATCGCGGTCCTGATCTTCAACGCGGATCTCGGGATCGGATTGAAGTCGATCCTGCTCGGCTTCGCGTGCGCGAGCGCAGCTGCGTGCCTCGCCGGCGGGCTCCAGCCGGTGGCGGATGGGCTCGCCCGCCTGCTGCTGGGCGCCGACCCGCCGTCACGCAGCCTGAGACTCTCGGCCCAGCTCGTGCTCGCCGGGCTGCTGCTCGCGATCCCGGGATGGTTCGCGCTGCGCGACGTCCTGGCGGGCGAGAGCCAGAGCCTCATCGAGCAGCTCTCGCTGGGCAGCGGGCTCCTCGGCTACGTGCGCCACGCTCGACCGGCTGGGGCTCAAACCCCTCACGCTCAAGGATTCCGCGGCGCTCGTTCTCGGGGTCGCCGGCTTGCTCGCGTTCAACTACAGCGCAGACTGGTTCCAGCGCCACGCGCTTCCCGAGCTGTGGAAGCGAGATCAAGACTTCAATCAGGCCCTGGCGGGCGGGCTCTCCGGCGTTCAGGCGGTGCTGTTGGGAATGAGCGCAGGAATCGGCGAGGAGATCACGATGCGCGGTGCGCTGCAGCCGCGGCTCGGGCTGGCGCTGACCGCGCTGCTCTTCGCGACCTTGCACATCCAGTACTCGTGGTACGGCATGGCCGTGATCTTCGTGCTGGGCCTCGTTCTCGGCAAGATCCGCCAGCGCACCAGCACCACCGCCGCGATGGCCGTGCACGTGATCTACGACATCGTCGCGATCTTGACGACGTAGCGGGGGCGCAGGGCGACCCGCTACGTCAGCGCCTCGCCGGGCTTGAGCGCCAACACTTCCGACTTCACGCCCAGCTTCTTCATCTCCTCGACCAGCATCTCGGGCGTGCCGGTGAGCGCCGGGAACGTGCCATAGTGCGACGGCACGATGAACTTCGGCTTGAGCATGCGCGCAGCCACCGCGGCCTCGCGCGGCGACATGGTGAAGAGGTCGCCGATCGGCAGCAGCGCGACGTCCGGCGCGTAGAGCTCGCCGATCAGCGCCATGTCGGAGAATACGCCGGTATCGCCGGCGTGGTAGATGCGCGTGCCGTCCTCCAACGTGAGGACGAAGCCGCACGGCTCGCCGCCATAGATGACCTGCCCGCCATCCTCGATGCCGCTGGAATGAATCGCGTGCGTCATCGTGAAGCGAAGCCCGGCGGCTTCCTGCGAGCCGCCCTTGTTCATCGGCGAGGTCCCGCCGAGGCCCTTGCGCTGCAGATAGAGATGGATCTCGTAGTTGCACACCACCGTCGGCTGGAACTTCTTGCCGAGCGTGACGGCGTCCGCCATGTGATCGCCGTGGCCGTGCGAGATCGTCATCACGTCGATCCGGTCGAACGTCTTGCCCTCCCGCGGACACGACGGATTGCCTTCCACCCACGGATCGAGCAGGACGACGCGCCCGTTCCGGGTCGTGAGCTTGAACGTGTTGTGGCCGAGCCATGTGAGCGAGAAACCGCGATCGAGCTTCTTCATGCCCCACCCCCATTCTCGGACCCGGCCCCCATGCCGGGCTCGCAGCGGCAGGATATCGAGGGCCCGTGGGGGGCCACAAGGAGCGCGCATTTCGGGCCGGCGCCATCCCGACCCTTCGTGCTTCTGCGCGTCAGTTGCTGGGGGGGTCGCCGGGCTCCGGACGCGGACCGGACCGCAGTCGGCGCTCGATGCGCTCGCGCACCTGTTTGCCGCGCTCGATCACGCTGTCCATCTCGAGCAGGCCGAGCTTCTCGCCCGCTTCCACGTCGAGGCACATGCACATCATGCTCACCACCGCCTCGTAGCTCGCATCTGCGTCGGGAACCGGAGGCGGCGCGACCCCGGCGGCGGCGGCCGCGGCGTTCAGCAGGCGCTCGAACACGCGAATCGACGCCTGGCGTTCGAGCTGCACCAGCGGATCGTCCTCCGTGTAGGGCTCCTGCGGCAGCACGCGCACGCGCGCCGACGGGTACGGGTGCTCGCGCACGCGGCGTTCGAGCCGCACCCGCGCCAGGCCGATGAGCCTCAGGTCGTAGCAGTCGTCCGGGAGCCACGCGACGTCCTGGAAGCGCGCGAGACACGCGGTCGGGAAGACCTCCGGATGCGAGCGCTCGCCGGGCTCGAACCCGGGCTTGGAGAGCGCGAGCGCCACCGTGCGCTCGCCCGAGAGCGCGTCGCGAACCAGCGTGCGGTAGCGCAGGTCGGTCACGCGCAGCGGCAGGATGGCGTGCGGGAAGAGCACCACATCCGCAAGCGGCAGCACCGGGACCGCGTGCCGGGGCCCGGGCTGCAGGGCGGCGTCCGGCACCGGCTCAGTCCTCCCCCACGAACTCCAGCACGTCCTTGATGTGCCCGTCCACCTTGACCTTGGGATAGATCTGAGCGATGCGCCCGGTCCGATCGATCACGAAGGTTGTGCGCTCGATCCCCATGTACTTCTTCCCGTACAGGTTCTTCTGCTTGTAGACGCCGAACATCTTGGAGACCGATGCGTCCTCGTCCGAGAGCAGCGGAAACGGGAGATGGTGCTTGTCGCGGAAAGTCTGATGCGACTCGAGATTGTCGTTCGAGATCCCGAGCACCACCACGTTGTGCTTCTCGAACTCCGCGCTGTTGTCGCGGAAGTCGCAGGCCTCGCGCGTGCAGCCCGGGGTCTCGTCCTTGGGGTAGAAGTACAGCACGACGGTCTTCTTCCCCTTGAATTGGCGCAGCGAGATGTTCTCCCCCGTCGTCGACGGCAGCGAGAAGTCCGGAGCGGGCTTCCCGATGACGGGCAGAAGCGCGGTTGTCATGCATCCTCCCGGAAGCGGGGCCGGGCTCCCGCGGGAGCCCGGCCTCGTGAGATCGGCGGTCCGCTGAAACCGGCCGCTACTTGTGAACCGCCTGCATGGCGAGCGCCTTCTCCAGATTCTGCTCGACCACGTTCCAATCCAGATTGTTGAAGAACGCCTCGATGTACTTGGCGCGCGCCCGCCCGTAGTCGATCCAGTAGGCGTGCTCGTAGACGTCCATCGCCAGGATCGGCGTCGCGTTCCACAGCGGGAAGGTGTTCTGCGCGTCGCCCAACGTCGTGGTGAGGCAGTTCCAGTCGTAGTCGTAGGCGAGCCACACCCAGCCGCGGGCCGCGAGCCCCGAGGCCTTGAAATCCTCCAGCCACTTCTCGTACGAGGGGAAGTCGCGCTTGATCATCTCGGCGACCTTGCCCTTGGGCGCGCCGCCCTTGCCGCCGAGGTGCGAGAAGTAGATCTCGTGATTCTTGACGCCCCCGATCGCGAACGACAGGTCCACGCGCAACGCGCGCAGGTCGCTGTAGATCTGGTTCGCCGACGCGCGGTCCACGGCGTCGAGCTTGCCCTGGATCTCGTTCGTCTTGTTCACGTAGCCTTTGTACAGCTCGTAGTGCTCTTCCATGGTGCGCGCGCAGATGCCGCTCAGCTCGCGGATCGAGGCGAAAGTCTTGGCTTGGAGCTTGGGGAAGGGCATGCGATACCTCCGATTCAGGAGCGCTGCGGTGGGGCGCCCCGCTGGGACGCAGCGGAGAACTGTCGCGAAAGGTAGACCCGCCCCGCGGCGCCTGTCAACGGGCTCGCGAGCGTGTTTCGCGCGCTCCCGGCGCGGCTCGAACGCGGCCTACGGCGACGCGCTCGGCCGCTCGCGAATGCGTGCGGCGCTCCGGATGCGCCCCGCCTTCACCGAGTCGAAGAGAGTCTGGACGCGCGGCGCGCTCACATCGCAGCTCGAATCGAATGCGCGGCACGCCGCGAGCGTGTAGCCGCAGCCACACGTGCAGCGCTCGGCGTTGGCGAAGCGCACGAAGATCTCGCGCTGCGATGCGCTGAGCACCACGAGGTCGAAGCCGGGGATCTCGTCCACCCAGCGGGTCTTGATCGCGGTCGAGTCGTCGGCAGTCCGCCTGAACCTCCGGTGGATCGCATCGTCCGGCATGGCGAGGCCGCTGTCCGGCACGCTGGCCGCGCGCGGCGGCGGCGCAGGCCGCGGTGGCCGCGCGTACCACCAAGCTGCGACGAGCCCCGCGATCAGGCCGGCGACCCCGAAGATCGCGAACCAGCGGATGCGGCCGCTTGGATCGTGGAGGAGACTCATCGAGCGGGGACGTTATGTGCGGCGCGAGCGGAGGGCAAGGGCGTGCACGTGCGCCCTCCCGGGCGCGCCGCCCCGCTGCCGTCACGCGTCGCCGCCGATCGGGCGCACTGCCGGGGCCGCGCGAACGGCCCATTGACCGCCGCCCGGCGCGCTCCTAGCATCGCGGCCTCATGATCGGGAACCACTCATGAAGACCGCGAGAGCTCCGTGGACCCAGCCGGTTGCCCCCGAAGCGGCGCGCGGCGACCTGGCGAAGATCTACGAGCGCATCCGGGCCGCATCGTCGCGCGGCGCGGTCTCCGCGCTGTGGCAGAGCTGCGGTCACGACCCGCGCGGGCTCGATGCGCTCCACGCGCTCTACCGCACGCTGATGGACGATCCCGCGCCGCTCACGCGCGCCCAGGCCGAGCTGATCGCGGTCGTGGTCTCCGCGACGAACGGCTGCGGCTACTGCGTGGCGCATCACGGCCCCAAGCTGGCCGCGGCCCTCGCCGATCCGGCCCTGGCGCGCGCCGTGGCACGCGACTATCGCGAGGCGAACCTCCCCGCGCGCGAACGCGTGCTGCTCGACTGCGCCGTGGCGCTCACGTGCGAGCCGTCCGAGCGCAAGCTCGAGGACATCGAGCGGCTGCGCGAGTACGGCTTCGACGACGCGGCGATCGTGAAGGCCACGGAAATCGCGGCCTACTACAACCTCACGAACCGCATCGCATGCGCGCTCGGCGTGCCGCTCGAGCCCGGCCTCGAGCCCTGGGAGTTCGGCAGCCAGCGCTGAGACTGCGCGGTGGACGGTGTGGTTGCGCCGCCGACATGACGATTCCTGGCCCTCGCTCCGCCCGGGTGCATTCGCCCGATCACACGGGGTCACGCCGCTTCCGGGGGCTTCGCGACCGGGCTCCGGGAAGCGGCCAGGAAGCGGAGGGCCACGCGCACTCTCTCCTCGAGCGAGGCGCCAGGGACGCTCTCGCAGTACGCGGCAGCTCGGCGCGCGTCGTCCATGCGGACGCCGAGCTGCCGCAGCCACGGCACGACGCTGCGGGCCGGATCCCGCTCGGCGGCTGCGGCCTGCGTCTCGGCCGCAGCCTTCTCGCGCTTCTCCGCCGCCGCC
>VBOS01000288.1:4039-4872 GCA_005893185.1 Candidatus Eiseniibacteriota bacterium | reverse complement strand
TGAGCGCGAAGCCGCCCATGACCGCGAAGTCGAGCGCCACCGCCTGCGGCCCCACGCCCTTCAAGAGCAGCGCCCGTAGGGCGTGCACGGCGTAGCGCATGGGGAAGATCATGGACAGCACCTGGAGCCACCGGGGGTAGCTCTCGGTCGGGTAGAGCGCGCCGCTCGGGAAAAACGTCACCACGTTGAGGATGCCGAACAGCGCGCGCGGCATCATGGGATTCGACACCCGCGCCATCAGCGTGAACATGAACAGGATGAGCCCGAGCCCCAGCAGAGCCATGGCGAGCTCGGCGAGCAGCAGCGTCTGAATCCCCCCGATCACGGGGATGCGGGCGATCAGGACCGAAGTTGCCAGCACGACGGTGCCGATGATCATCGAGAGCGTGGTGGCGGAGAGCGTGAGCCCGCCCACCAGGTCGAGCGCCGAGAGCGGGGTGACGAAGTAGCCCTCGTGGATTCCGCGCGAGCGGTCGTCCACCAGGATGATGCCGCCCGCCAGCATGGCGACGAAGAAGAGCGCGAGCGCGATCATGGCGGGCACGAGGTATTGCGTGAACTCCTTGTGCCCGTACACGTCGACCCGCTGGACGTCGATGGCCGGCGCGGCCGCCGCCCTCGCGCCCGTGGTGCTCACCCCCTGCATGGCGCGGCGCAGCTCGGCCTCGATCACGTTGGCTGCGGTGTTGTCGGTGTTGTCCAGCACCACGCCGAGCGGGGCCGCTTCTCCGCGCGCTAGGTCGGCGCTGAAGTCGGCGGGCACCACCACCACCGCCCGGTACTCGCCCTGGCGCAGCCGGGCCATCGCCGTGCTGGGATCGGGCTCGTTCGTG
>VBOS01000288.1:0-3963 GCA_005893185.1 Candidatus Eiseniibacteriota bacterium | reverse complement strand
CATGAACGCGCGGTTCCGCCGGAAGCGCCGCAGGTCGCGCTCGGCCACCGCCAGCATGCGGCTCAGGCTGAATTCATACACGGATCGCTCCTCCTTGGGGCGGCGTCCCGCGCCTGCTCATCGCATGAACTTGGGCATGTCGTAGGTGTACTCCCCGCTCGCGCTGTCGCGCAGCGCGCGGCCGGTGTAGTGGATGAAAACGTCTTCGAGGGTGGGTTCGAGCAGCGTCATGCTCTTCATCCGGATGCGCCGGGACCGGGCCACCTCCACGATCGCCTCGATCGGCGCGATGTCACCGTTGAGGATGAGCCGCACGGTGTGCGGATCCTCGTGCGCCGCCTCGTGCACGTCCGGGAGCGCCTTGAGCGCGGCGATCAGCGCATCGTCGGCCTCCGCCATGAAGGTCACGGTGAGGATGTCCTGCCCGGGGACGGTCGCCTTCAGCTCGCGCGGCGTCCCGAGCGCGACGATCTTGCCATGGTCGATGATCGCCAGGCGGTCGCACAGCCGGTCGGCCTCGTCCATGTAGTGCGTACAGATCAGGATGGTCAGGCCGCCTTCGGCGCGCAGCTTCTCCAGCAGCTCCCAGATCACCCGCCGGCTCTGGGGATCGAGGCCGGTCGTGGGCTCGTCGAGGATGAACACCTGCGGCCGGTTGATGAGGCCGCGGGCGATCTCGAGTCGACGCCGCATGCCGCCCGAATAGGTCCCGGCCGCCTTGTCCTTCCACTCCATCAGGTCCACCGCCTCGAGCAGCTCGAGCGCGCGCGCGTGGCGTTGCTGGCGCGGCATGCCGTAGAACTTGCCGTAGATGTTGAGGCTCTCCCAAGCTGTCAGGTCGCCGTCCACGGTGTTCGCCTGCGGGATGACGCCGATCTCGCTTCGAACCTGGACCGCCTGGCGCCGCACGTCCTTCCCCATGACGAGCGCCTTACCGGATGTGGGTAGGAGCAACGTGTTCAGCATGCGGATGAGAGTGCTCTTGCCCGCTCCGTTGGGGCCGAGGATGCCGAAGATCTCGCCGCGGGCCACGGTGAACGTCAGCTCGTCGTCGGCGACGAAGTCGCCGAACTTCTTGGTCAAGCGCTCGACGACGATCGCGGGCGGAGCTTCGCCGTTCGGGGGGCCGCTCGCGGACACGCTCACTTCCGCGCCTCCGCGACCGGCTTCGCGGGCGGCTGCGCCAGGATGCGAACCTCCGCCGTCATCCCGTCCTTGAGCAAGTGGTCTGGATTGGGCAGCCGCGCTGTGACCGTGAACGTGCGGATGTCGCGGCGCTGGGCGCCCCAGTCCTTGCGGGTCGCGAACTCGCCGGCCGGCTGGATGTCGCTCACCCGGCCCTCGAACCAGCGGTCGTCGAAGGTGTAGACCCGCACGCGCACCGTATCGCCTTCGCGCACCGCCCCCACGCGCGTCTCGTCCACCGCCGCGCGCACCTTGACGGTGTCGAGCTGCGCCAGCGTCACCACCGGAGTCCCCACCATCACCATCTCGCCCGGCTGATGCACCTTGTCGGACACCTGACCGGCCTCCGTGGCCTGCAGATCCGCATAGGATCGCTGCAGCTCGGCCTGGCGGACGGCGCTCTCGGCCTGGTGCACGTTGCTCTCGGCCTGGCGCACGGCGCTCTCCGATTGATGGAGCTGGGCGGTGCGCGCCAGCACCTGGGCGTCGGCCACCCGGGCAGCTCCGCGCGCATCGTCCGCATCCTGCGCCGTGGTGGCGCCGGTCTTCATCAGCTCGAGCTGGCGCTCCAGATCGCGTGCCGCGCGGTCGCGGCCCGCATCGGCCTCTGCGACTGCGGCCTTTGCCGCCTCCAGTGCGGCCCGCGCCGACTCCACAGCTGCGCGCGCCGACTCCAGCGTGGCGTGCGCCGTGCTCATCGCGACGTCCAGGTCGGCGGTCTCGAGGCGTGCAATCACCTGCCCGGGCCGGACCTTGGCTCCCTCGGCCACGTCCACGTCGGCGAGCCTCCCTGCCACCCTGAATGCGAGCTCGACGTGCACCGCCTCCACCGTGCCCGTGGTCAGGATGTCGCCGCCGGTATAGCCCTCGGCGCGATTCGAGTAGCGCCAGATGAAGTAGCCAGCGGTGGCCAGCGCCGCCAGCGCCAGCAAACGGACCAGCGCCGCCGGTACCTTCTTCTTGCCTTCCGCCATTCAGCTCTCCTTTTTCCGCCATCGCGACGGGCGGCGTGATCGATCGGCAGTCGTTCGGTCCGGTCCGCTCGTGCCACGCTCGCGCGCAGCGTGACTCTACCGCGTCCTTGACCCTCGCGCATCGAGGCGGGAAGATCGCGAGCGTGACGCAGCTTTCCCCTCAGAGGCTCGCGCGCCACACCACGACACGACTCCCCCCGTGAGGTTCGGATGTCCCGAGTGAAGATGGAGAACGTGAAGAAGATCGTGCTGATCGCGCACGACAGCCGGAAGAAGGACCTGCTCGAGTGGGTGCAGTTCAACCGAGATGTGCTGCGCGAGCACCAGCTGTTCGCCACCGGCACCACCGGAGCCCTGATCGCGCCGCGCGCCCGCCTCGATGTCACACGCTTCAAGAGCGGACCGCTGGGCGGTGACCAGCAGGTGGGAGCGCGCATCAGCGAGGGCGATCTCGACATCCTGATCTTCTTCTGGGACCCGCTCGAGCCGCAGCCCCACGACCCCGACGTCAAGGCGCTGCTGCGGATCGCCGTGCTCTACAACATCCCCACAGCTTGCAACCGCGCGACGGCCGACTTCCTCGTGGCCTCACCGCTGTTTCACGGCGAGTACGAACGGCAGCTCGAGGATTTCGCGAGCACCCGCGAAGATTTTGCCCGAGGGTTCGGGGGGTGAAGGCGAGTGGCGGGTCGCGTCTTCCCGCGGCGACCGGGACCGCCACCCCTTCGCGCCGCCGGCGCGGGTGGCCGTGATCGCAACGGCCGCCGCGATCCTCTCGGCGTTGCACCTGCTGGCGCTCGCGATCGGGCTCCCGGCGGTGGTCTTGCGCGCCCTGGCGTTACGCGAGGCGTCCGACCCCGCGGCGCTGCGCCGCGTCTTCGCCGCCGACGCAGCTTGGGGGTTCGCCGCGCTCCTGTGGCTCGCCACCGGCCCGGTCCGCGCGTTCGGGCCGTTCGAGAAAGGAGCCACGTTCTACCTTTCGTCGCCCCTGTTCCATGCCAAGCTCGGACTCTTCCTCGCGGTTTTCGCGCTCGAGATCGCGCCCATGGCGGGCCTCATCCGCTGGCGCATGGCGCTCGGCCGGGGAGAGTCACCCGACGTCGGAGCCGCACGGCTCTTCGGGATCTTGAGCTGGATCGAGGCGGCGCTCGTCGTCGCGATCGTGTTCGTCGCCGCCTTCATGGCGCGAGGGTTCGGGCTGGCGCGCTAGGCGCGCACGCGCATTCCGACGGCGCGGGTCCGTAAGCTCGCCGCGACGCGCCGCAAAGAGAACGTGGCCCTGGAAAGAGCGAGGCGGTAACCCGCCTCCCTACTTCTTCTTCACCAGCTCCTGGCGGCGCTTTTGGAAGTCCTCCTTGATCTCCTTTCGCTGATCGTCGAAGTGTTGCTTCAACTTCTCGATCTCCGCCTTCTCCCGATCGGCCAGGGAGGCGAGCTGGCGGGCCTCCTCTTGGTCCAGGGCGATCCGCTCCGGCGACTCGCCCTGCTCGACCAGCGCCTTCCGCTGTTCCTCGAGAGGTTTGAGGTCGGCTTCGAACTTGTCCCGTAGGGCTTTGAGCTGCGCCTGCAGCGGGTCGGCTTGGGCCTTGAATTGGCCGCGAAGCGCGGCGATCTTCTCGTCGATCGCCTTGATCTGAGCCTTGCGGTCCTCGTTCGCGGCCTGTGCCGCCGGATCTCCGACCGTCTGGCGCTGCGAGCCGGATGCCTCGACTGGCATCGAGGACTTGTGCATGGGCGAGGTCGCGCTGGATGCGGGTGCGCCGCCCTCAGCGGGCGCCGCCGGAGCGATCCGCAGGCAGATGAC
>VBOS01000287.1 GCA_005893185.1 Candidatus Eiseniibacteriota bacterium | reverse complement strand
GGCGAGCGGCGGCGCGCACCGACTCACTCCAGCACGGTCATCTTGCGCGTGATGGCGTAGCGATCCGTGCGCAGACGGCTCAGATAGACTCCGCTTGGCAGTCCCGCAGTGCGGAAGTCCGCATGGTGAGGCCCGGCCGTCGCGCGCTCGTCGCGCAACAGTGTGGACACCAGCCGACCCGCCGCGTCGAACACCTCCAGCGTAACCCGGGTCTCGGTCGGGACGACGAACGTGATCCTCGTCGTGTGGCGGAAGGGATTTGGCTGGTTCTCGAGCCGCCAGCCGGCCGGTGCGCCGACTGGGTGGGTCGGTACATCGACCGTGACGTCCGCAATCGCGGCGAAGTGGCTCTGCCTCACCCCGCCGATCATGGAGAAGCACCCGCCCGCGTAGATCGTGGTGCCGCTCATGACGAGGGTGCTGACGAAGCAGTCGGGGCCAGGATCCCAGCCGTCGAGGGCCAATCCGCTCGTGGCGTCGAGTGCCGCGAAATCCTTGCGCGCCTTCCCCCCGATGTTCGCGAAGCTCCCGCCCGCGTACACGGTGGAACCCTTCACCAGGATGCGCGGCGTCCCCGTGACCTTGCTGAAGTGTCCGCCCAAGTACACCGTTGAGCCGCCGATCGCGATGGCCAACACAGAGCCGTCGGCGTTCGGGTCCCAGGCGGTCACCGACCCGGAGGACGCATCCACGGCGCCGACCCGGCCGCGCTTCAACCCGCCGAGACTGTCGAAATCGCCGCCCACATAGAGGTTGGGGCCGCTCAGGGCCAGGGCAGCCACCGACGGCAGAAGTCCGCCGGTCGCCTTGACGCCGGGATTCCACGTGGGAAGGGCCGATCCGGTAACGGCGTCGAGCGCCGCGATGCGGCTACGTGACTGCCCGCCAATGCTGGTGAATTCCCCGCCGGCATAGATGCGGGAGCCGTCCGAAGCCAGCGTGTACACTACGCCGTCTGCATTGGGGTTCCACCCGGTCGGCGTCCCCGTGGCGGCATCGATCGCGGCGATCCGGTTGCGCACCTGCCCGCCGATACTGGTGAAGTATCCTCCTGAATACACGGTGGAACCGCTGACCGCCAGAGCGAGCACCCTGCCGGCGCCCGGGCCCGTGGCGCCGGGGTTCCACGCCGTCGCCACTCCGGATGCGGCATCGAGTGCAGCCAGGTTGTTGCGGGCGTATCCGCCCACGATGGTAAATGCTCCGCCCGCGTAGACAGTGGACCCGGCCGCCGCCAGCGCGATGACCGAGTAGTCGGGGTTCGGGTTCCAGACCGTGGCGGTGCCGTCGGCGGAGCTGAGCGCGGCCATGTAGTTGCGCGGTTGCCCGCCGATGTTGATGAAATCCCCGCCCGCATAGACCGTGGGCCCGGCGACCGCCAGGGCCCTGACGTTACCGTTGGCGTTCGGGTTCCAGGAGGTCGCCGCCCCGGTGCCGACATCGAGGGCGGCGATGCGGTTGCGGGACTGCCCGCCGGCGAAGCTGAAATTGCCACCCGCGTAGACCAGGGATCCGCTCACCGCCAGGGCCCGCACCACGCCGTTGGCGGACGGATCCCATGATGTGGCCGCGCCGGTGGCGGAGTCGAGGGCAGCGATCCAGAAGCGGGGCTGACCTCCGATGCTGGAGAAGCTCCCGCCCACGTAAATGGTGGAACCGCTCGCCACCACGACTTGGACGTCGCCGCTGGCGTTCGGGTTCCACGGCGTGGCGGCCCCCGTGACGGCGTCGACCGCAGCGATCCGGTTGCGGGGCTGCCCTGCGACGCTGATGAACGATCCTCCCACGTACACCGTGGAACCGCTCACCGCGAGAGTCGAGACTCCGCCAAAGTCGATCACGTCCGGGTTCCAGGAGGTGGGCGTTCCGGACGAGGCGTCGATCGCAGCGAGGGTGTTCCGAGGCTGGCCGCCGACACTGGTGAAGGTACCGGCTACGTAGAGGGTCGAACCGCTCAAGGCCAACGCAACGACCGAGGTACCGTACGATGCGCCGACGAGGCCCGGATTCCAACTGGTGACCGAGAGATCGGAAGCCACATGCGCGAGGCAATTCCGCGCCAAACCTCCCACGTAGCTGAAGTCCCCGCCGATGTACCAGCCGCCGACTCCGTCGGGGACCGCCGATCGCACGAGTCCCCGCACTTCCGGAAACGAAGCCAGAACCGCCCCGCTCGCGGCGTCAATGGGTGCTCCGCCGCCGATCCGGGGGCCGACCCTGGTGAATTCTCCACCCAGGTAGATGTTCGCGCCGCCGAGGGCGACGGCATACACGTTCCCGTTCGTGATCCACAGGTCCCGGTCGATGTTCTGCGCGGCAGCGGCGCCGCTCGAAAGCAGCCGCAGTGCGGCGAGCATCAGGAAGACGGCGGCGGCGGGCAACGATGAGCCCGGGCCGGCGATCCAAATGGACCGGACTAGAAGGGGGCGGGAGGGCTTCGCCATGGGGGACTCCTCCTGACTCGCGGCACCAAGAACGCTAGCACTGCCCCAGAGCCGATCAAGCCTTTTCTTGTCCAGCGTCGGATGCGCCCTCGGACCCGTGGTAGAGTCCGTCGCTCGCGGTGTTCTGACCGCAGTCCCGAGGCCCCCTTTGAACTCTCGCGAATCCGACGGCGTCGCGGCCATACAGGTCCGCGGCGCGCGCCAGCACAACCTCAAGAACCTCGACCTCGACCTGCCCCGGGGCAAGCTGACCGTGATCACAGGGGTCTCGGGCTCGGGCAAGTCCTCGCTCGCATTCGACACGATCTACGCCGAAGGCCAGCGCCGCTACGTCGAGTCGGTCTCGAGCTACGCGCGCCAGTTCCTCGAGCGCCTGCCGCGGCCCGACGTGGACGTGATCCACGGCTTGACCCCCGCCGTCGCGATCCAGCAGGTGGCGTCCGCGCGCAGCGCGCGCTCGACCGTGGGCACCGCCACCGAGGTCCACGATTATCTACGGCTGCTGTTCGCGCGGCTCGGGACCGTCCACTGCGGCAATTGCGGGCGGGCTGTGACCGCCGACAGCCCGCAGAGCGTCGTCTCCGAAGCCGCGGCGTGGCCCGAGGGCGATGCGGTGCTGGTGCTGGCGCCGGTCGCCCTCTCGCAGCGCATGAGCTGGGAGGAGCAGGCGCGCGACCTCGCGCACGCCGGCTTCACGCGCCTGCTGCTGGAGGGCGAGGTCGTGGCGCTCGATCCGCCGCCGCGGCTGCGACGCGGGGCGCGCGAGGTGGCGATCGTGGTGGACCGCTTCGGCTGGAAGGCGGCGGAAGCGGCGCGGCTCGCCGAGTCGTGCGAGCAGGCGTTTCGCCGTGGCGAGGGACGGCTCGCGCTCCAGCGGGGCGAGCGGGTCGCCGAGAAGAGGAGCGAGCGCTGGGAGTGCTCGAATTGCGGAGCGGCGGCGATGCGGCCCGAGCCCGCGCTGTTCTCGTTCAACAGCCCGCTCGGCGTATGCCCGACCTGCCGCGGGTTCGGCAACGTGCTCACATTCACGCCCGACCTCATCGTGCCCGACCCGTCGCTCACCCTGCGCCAGGGGGCGATCGATCCCTGGGCGCGCTCGTGGCGCGCGATCTTCTGGCCGCGGCTCGAGAAGCTGGCGCGCGAGCGCGGCATGCCGCTCGACGCGCCGTGGAGCAGGCTCTCCGCCGCCCATCGGAAGCTCCTGCTCGAGGGCGGCGAGGGCTTCCGCGGCGCGATCCCGTTCCTGGAACGCCTGCAGAAGAAGTCGTACAAGGCGGGCAACCGCTTCATCGTGAAGCGCTACCAGACCGCTTTGCCCTGCGCGGCGTGTCACGGCGCAAGGCTGCGGCCGGAGGCGCTGCTCGTGCGGCTGGCGGGCGAGAACATCGCGGCGGTCGCGAAGAAGACGGTGTCGGAGGCGCTGCGCTTCGTGCGTGGGCTCGAGTTCACGGCGCGCGAGCGCGAGATCGCGGGCCCCGTGATCCCCGAGCTGGAGTCCCGGCTCGGCTTCCTCGAGCGCGTGGATCTCCACTACCTCACCCTCGATCGCCTGACGCGCACGCTCTCGGGCGGCGAGGCGCAGCGCATCGAGCTGGCCCATGCGCTTGGCGCATCGCTCTCCGATACGCTCTACGTGCTCGACGAGCCGACCGTGGGCCTCCACCCGCGCGACACCGACAAGCTGGTCGCGATTCTCAAGGAGCTGGCCGCGCGCGGGAACACGCTGGTGGTGGTGGAGCACGAGCCGATGCTGATGCGTGCCGCCGACCACGTCGTGGACCTCGGCCCCGGCGCGGGCGAGCAAGGCGGGTGGCTGCTGAGACCGCGCGCTACCTGCGCGGCGAGCGGCGCGTGAGCCGGGCGCGGGAGGGCGTGGAAGCCGGTGAGGTGGGGAGGGCTGCGGTGCGGGAGAGCCCATCGCGCGGGCCGGCCGGCCGGCGACGCGCCACGGGCACGGCGGGCACGGCGCGTGAACCCACCGAAGCTGCGCTCGCACGCGACGCAGCGCGGGGGGATCTCGTGATCGAAGGCGCGACGCATCACAACCTCAAGGACATCACCGTGCGCTTCCCGTTCGGGCGCCTGAGCGCCGTGACCGGCGTCTCGGGCTCGGGGAAGAGCAGCCTGGTGGAGGAGGTGCTCTACCGCGCGGCGCGCCGAGCGCTCGAGGGCCGGGAGGAGGAGCCCGCGGGTGAGCACCGCGCGATCCGCGGGCTCGAACGCCTCGAGCGCGTCGTGCTCGTGGACCAGTCGCCGATCGGGCGCACGCCGCGCTCCTGCCCGGTCAGCTACCTCGGCGCCTACGCGCCGCTGCGCGAGGTCTTCGCGCGCCAGCCCGCTGCGCTTGCGCGCGGGCTCAAGGACGGCGCGTTCTCGTTCAACACGCCGGGCGGGCGCTGCGAGGAGTGCGAGGGTGCGGGCTGGGTGACGGTCGAGATGTACTTCCTCGCC
>VBOS01000286.1 GCA_005893185.1 Candidatus Eiseniibacteriota bacterium | reverse complement strand
CCCGCTGCCTCCGGATGGTGACAGCTCCGCACGCGCAGGCGGCGACGAGGACCGCAGCTGCGAGCGCAGCGCCCCGCGCAGCTTGCGGCAATCGCAGCGCATCGCCGGCGCGATCGACCAGCCATCGGAACGCAGCCGCCGCGATCACGATCACGGCCGCGAGCGGCAGGTACATGCGGTGCTCGAATGCGGCGTCAGCCACCGGGATGACGCTCGAGGTGGGAGCGAGCAGGAGGAAGAACCACGCGCCCACGAAGCCGAGCTCCGGCCGGCGCCGGAACGACGCGATCGTCGCCGCCAGCAGCGCGCCGATCAGCGCGAGCGGAGGTCCGATCGCCCGTGCGGAAGTCGCGAGCGGCCACCCGTAGTCCAGGCACAGCGGGTCGGGCCACAGCGCGAGCCGGAGGTAGTGGACGATCACTCCGGCCTGCGTGAGCGCGTACGCGACCGGCGTGCTTCCCGCGTAGCCCAGGCCCAACGTCTGGTCCGGGCTGCGGGCGGGATTCAGGACGAGGCCGACGATGCCGGTGGCGCCCAGGACCGCCAGCGTGCCGAACAGCCCGGCGTGGAGCGCACGGCGGCGCCGGAACACATCGGCCATCGACCCGCTCAGGAACACGCGATCGTAGATCAGGACCAGGACCGGCACCGTGACCATGCTGGCCTTGGTGCCCATGCCCAGCGCGCATACGATCACGGCGGCGCCATACCAGGGCGCCGGCCGTCGCGACGCCGCGCCCCGCATCACGCAGTAGAAGGTGAGCAGGCAGAACAGGCCCATCATCGATTCGGCGCGCTGGATGACGTAGGTCACGCTCGCGGTCTGGAGCGGATGGAGCACCCACAGCAGCGCGACGACGAAGCCGAACCCACGCGCGGCGTCGCGCGCCGCACCCTTGAACCTCGGCGTGCAGAGCGTGCCCGCGACGACGCCGAACAGGGTGAGGCCGGCGAGCAGATGCCCGACCAGGTTGAAGAGGTGATAGGGCCACGGGTTCAGCCCGGCGATCGCGTAGTCGAGCGCGAGCGACAGCGACACCAGCGGCCGGTCGTCGCCCGGCAGGCTGCTCCAGACCGCAGCCAACCCGCGAATGTTCGGATTCTCGACGATGAGGCGCACGTCGTCGAAGAGAAACACGCCCCGGAAGCTGCCGAGATAGGCGCCGATCCCAGCAGCGACCAAGACCGCCGGCATCCACAGCCAGGTCCGGTCGGCGCCCCGCGGGGCTCGCTCGTTGGGTCTGCCCGTGGCCGGGACTTCCCCCCGGCGCGTGCCCTTCATGCCCTCGTTCGGTCTTGCACGAGCGGCGCGTTCTCGGCGCCGACTTCAGGCCGGTCTGGCGCGTCCGCCGGCTGCCGGGGCGGCCCGCCCGCCGCGCGGACGGCGCCGGCCGCGCGCGCGGCGCGCTCGGGCTGTCGCCTTCTCCTCCGGGGCTTCCGTGGGCGCCGCGCCGGATGCCGGCGGGATCTCGCGCGGCGCCGCCGGAGCCGCGCCGCGTGCGCGCGAGCGCGCCGGCCGGTCCGGCTGCGTGGGCGCGTCCACCAGGTAGGTACCGCTGCGCTCGTCCCTCCGCAGCGTGATCACCCCGGCCTTCTCTGCGTCCTCGAGCAGCTCGCTGAAGCTACCGTAGCCGAGGGCCGCTTCGCTGAAGGCCGGACGCTTGCGCTTGAGCGTGTCCTTCACCAGCGACGCCTGGATCACCTCGAAGTTCTCGCGCCGCAGCGCGCGCACCGTGTCGGCCAGCAGCCGGAAGCCATCGTCGGAGTCCACGGCGGGTCGCGCGCGCGTGCGCTCGCGGCCGTGGCGCGGATCGAGATCCTCGTAGTAGACGAACTCGTCGCAGCCGTTGGCGAGGAGCGGCGAGGTCGAAGCCTTCATGCCGAGCCCGATCACGTGCTTGCCGTTCTCCTTGAGCTTGGCCACCAGCGGCGAGAAGTCGCTGTCGCCCGACACGATCACGAAGGTGTCGATGTGGGGCTTGCTCCAGCTCAGGTCCATGGCGTCCACCACCAGTCGGATGTCCGCGGAGTTCTTGCCGGTGGTGGCGCGGCGCGGGATCTCGATCAGCTCGATGCCGCTCTCGTGCAGGCTCGCGGTGTATTCGCGGAAGCGGCTCCAGTCGGCGTACGCCACCTTGGCGATCACCTTTCCCTTCTCGAGCAGCCGGTCGAGGATGCGGCGCACGTCGAAGGGCGGGTCTCCGTCGCGCAGGCCGAGTGCGAGGTTCTCGAAATCAACGAAGACGGCGAGCTGGGCGCTGGCGCCGGGGGCGGCGGGCATGAAGCGGGCCTCCAGGAGTATTCGGGGAATCGGACACGAGCATCCTAGTTGCTCATCGATGGCGGTGTCGACCGACTCCGTGCGCCGATCGCGGGGCCACTCGCGCTGCGATCTCATCGGGCGAACGCCGGAAGGACCCGGCGGCCCTACATGATCCGG
>VBOS01000285.1 GCA_005893185.1 Candidatus Eiseniibacteriota bacterium | reverse complement strand
GAGATGCCAGTTCTCGAGCAGCGGCTCGTGCTTCATCGCCGCCCGGTCGAAGCGCATCAGACGCACACGGTCGGCGTAGAAGAAGGGATCGTGCTGCATGCCGTAGACAATGCTCTTGCCGTCCGGCGCATAGCGCGGGTGCGTGTCGTCGGACGGATCATCGGGCGTGAGGCAGCGCGCGGCACCGCCCGCCACCGGCGCCACGTAGATCGCGGAGCGGAGGATCGACTTCTTCGCGTCGAACGAGATGCCGGCGAAGACGATCTCGCGCCCGTCCGGGGCGATGTCGTACTGGCCGGCCGGGTCCATCCAGTCGAACCACGACGTGGAGTCGGGCGTGAGGTCCCGCAGCTTCCCGCTCGCAACCTCGTGAACGAAGAGATGAGGCACTTCGCCGGTCGTGAGCCACGCGTCCCAGTAGCGGTAGAGGCGGTCCTCCGTGACGTGCGCCTTGACCGGATCCTTCTCGCGCCGCTCGAGCTCGGCGGCCGTCGCATCGGGCGTGAAGTGCCCCTTCAGCACCGTCGCGGCGAACACGATCCCCGAGCCGTCCGGCAGCCACTTCGGATCGAAGACGCCGAGCGGCAGGTCGGTGAGCCGGCGTGGCTCGCCGCCGTCCACCGGCATCACGTAGAGCTGCCACTTGCCCTTGTCCGACTTGCGCGTGAACGCGAGCTGGCGGCCGTCCGGCGAGAACGCGGGCTGCTGGCTCGAATGCTCGGGCGCCGTGAGCGCGCGCGGCTCCCCGCCTGCGACCGGCACCAGCCAGATGCGGCCGCGTCCCTCGTTCTTCTCCAGGTCGTATGTGGTCACGGCGACTGCGAACGACTTGCCGTCGGGCGCCGGCACCGGAGCGCCGACGCGCGGGATCGCCCACAGGTCTTCGGCGGTGAACGGGCGCGGCCCCTTGCGGGCCGGGTAGAGCACGGTGGAAGGGCTCGTCATCACGGACATGGGGGACCTCCACGAGAAAGGTTGGGGAAGGCGTGGCAAAGTCTAGCAAGGTCGAAAGGGGACGTGAAAGGCGCCAGGCGGGGTGGTGCGTGACCGGCGGTTTTTCCGGCATCGAACATGCGGGCGGCCCGCCACGCCCCTCCCCGGTTTGCGCTATGCTGCCGCACTGGAAACCCGCGCCGACCATGGAGGCAGCATCCTCATGAGCACAGAGCTACGCGCCGACAAGCCCGCCGTGGACGATCCCGATCACGACCAGTTCCACCGGGACATGCTGGAGGCGTTCAAGCGCCAGCTCCCGGATCCAGACCCGGGAGAGACGTCGGAATGGATCGCGGCGCTCGACGACGTCTACCGCACAGCCGGCCGCGAGCGCGCCGACTTCCTGCTGCGCAAGGTCCTGAAGCGCGCGCGCCAGCTCCGGATCGGGCTGCCGGGGCTCGTGCAGTCGCGCTACATCAACACCATCTCGCCCGAGCAGGAGCCGGCGTTCCCGGGCGACGAGCAGATGGAGCAGCGGATCCGCCGCATCATCCGCTGGAACGCGGCGCTCATGGTGCTGCGCGCGAACCAGCAGTCGCCGGGGATCGGCGGCCACCTCTCGACCTACGCCTCCAGCGCCTCGCTCTACGAGGTGGGCTTCAACCACTTCTTTCGCGGCAAGGACGACGGGAGCGCAGGCGACCAGATCTTCTTCCAGGGCCACGCGGCGCCCGGCATCTACTCACGCGCGTTCCTCGAGGGGAGCCTCACGGAAGCGCAGCTCGATCACTTCCGCCGTGAGGTGGTGCGCGGGCAAGGACTCTCCTCCTATCCACACCCGCGACTCATGCCGGACTTCTGGGAATACCCGACCGTCTCGATGGGCCTGGGCCCCCTCTCCGCGATCTACCAGGCGCGCTTCAACCGCTATCTGCACGCGCGCGGTCTCGCCGACACTTCGGCCTCGCGGGTGTGGGCGTTCACCGGGGACGGCGAGATGGACGAGCCCGAGGCGGTCGGCGCGCTGGCGCTCGCCGGGCGCGAGCGGCTCGACAACCTGACCTTCGTCGTGAACTGCAACCTGCAGCGCCTCGACGGCCCGGTGCGCGGCAACGGCAAGATCATCCAGGAGCTGGAGGCGCTCTTCATCGGCGCGGGCTGGAACGTGATCAAGGTGATCTGGGCGCGCGAGTGGGATGCGTTGCTGGCCCAGGACTACGACGGCGCGCTGGTCGACGCCATGAACGAGACCGTGGACGGCGAGTGGCAACGCTACTCGGTCGATACCGGCGCCTACATCCGCGAGCACTTCTTCGGGCGCGAACCGCGGCTTCTCAAGATGGTCGAGCACCTGAGCGACGACGACCTGCGCCGCCTGCGGCGCGGCGGGCACGACTACAGGAAAGTCTACGCCGCCTACGTGACGGCGACGCAGCACCGCGGGCAGCCGACGGCGATTCTCGCCAAGACCGTGAAGGGATGGACGCTGGGCTCGGGGGCCGAGGCGCGCAACATCACGCACCAGATGAAGAAGCTCAGCATGGACGAGCTCCGCAAGTTCCGCGACCGGATCCAGCTTCCCATCTCGGACCGCAAGCTGGCGGAGGCCGCGTACTTCCACCCCGGGCCCGACAGTCCCGAGGTGAAGTACATGCTCGAGCGCCGCGCGGCCCTGGGCGGCTGCGTCCCCAAGCGCGTGCTGCGCGCGAAGCCGCTCTCCAGGCCGGCGGACAAGGTGTTCGCCGAGTTCGCCCAGGGCACAGGCGAGAAGCAGGCGGCCTCGACCACGATGGCGTTCGCCAAGCTGCTCCGCAACATGGTGCGCGACCCCGAGTGGGGCAAGCGGGGATCTACGCGCCCTTCGGCCAGAAGTACGAGCCCGTGGACTCCAAGCTCGTGCTCTCCTACACGGAGAAGGCTGGCGGGCAGCTCCTCGAAGAGGGGATCACCGAGGCGGGCTCGATGGCCTCGTTCCAGGCGGCGGGCACGAGCTACGCCACGCACGGTCAGATCACCGTGCCGTTCTACATCTTCTACTCGATGTTCTTCCAGCGCACGATGGACCAGCTCTGGGCGTTCGGCGACATTCGCGGGCGCGGATTCCTGCTGGGCGCGACCGCCGGGCGCACGACGCTCAACGGCGAGGGACTGCAGCACGAGGACGGCCACTCTCACCTGCTGGCGGCGGCTGTGCCCAACCTGCGGGGCTACGACCCGGCGTTCGCGTACGAGGTCGCAACCATCGTGCGTGAAGGCTTGAAGCGCATGTACGTGAACGGCGAGGACGTCTTCTACTACCTGACGCTCTACAACCAGGACTACCCGATGCCGCCCATGCCAGCGGGGTGCGAAGAGGGCGTCCTCGCCGGCCTCTACCTCTACCGCGCGGCCGCGCAGCCGGCGCAGCACAGCTCGCAGATCTTGGGGAGCGGCGTGATCCTGCTCGAGGCGCTGCGCGCTCAGGAGCTGCTCGCGAAGCTCGACGTCGCGGCCGACGTATGGAGCGCCACGAGCTACCAGCAGCTCCGGGAAGATGCGCTGTCCTGCGAGCGCTGGAACCGGCTGCACGTGGGCGAGAAACGGCGCGTGCCCTACGTGACCCGCACGCTCGAGAGCACGCAGGGGCCGATCGTGGCGGCCGGCGATTACGTGAAGCTCGTGCCCGACATGGTGGCGCGCTGGATGCCGCGAGCTTTCACGTCGCTCGGCACCGACGGCTTCGGGCGCAGCGACACGCGTGCCGCGCTGCGCCGGTTCTTCGAGGTGGACGCCGAGCACATCACGGTCGCCGTGCTGTCTGCGCTGTGCGAGCAGGGCAAGATCGCGGCAGAGATCGTGAAGGGCGCGATGGAGGAGTTCGGGATCCGGGGGGACTACCAGGATCCATGGAGACAGTGAGAGCGCGTTCGCCGGGGAACATGATGCTCGTCGGACATCCGAGCCGCCCGTGATCGGAGCGCGCCCCCCGAGGCTCACCGGCCGGCCCTCATGAAGCTCGAGGGCCGAGCTGCGATCGTCACAGGCGGCGGCCACGGCATCGGCCGCGCGATCGCGCTGCGCTTCGCCGCCGAAGGCTGCGCGGTCACGATCGCCGGCACCCACCGCGAGCGGCTGGAGGCCACTGCCGGCGAGTTGCGGGCGCGTGGCGCCCGGGCCCAGGTCTCGCTGACCGACGTCGCAGACGAGCCCGCGGTCGCCCGGATGGTGGCCGCAACGCTTGCAGAGTTCGCCCGGCTCGACATCCTGGTCAACAACGCAGGAATCGCGGGGCCCACCGCCGCAGCCGTTGACATGGCGCGCGAGGAGTGGGATCGCACCCTGGCGATCAACCTGACCGGCGCGCTGCTGTGCGCCAAGCACGCCTTGCCGCACATGACTGCGCGGAAGAGCGGACGCATCATCAACATCACGTCGGTCGCGGGGTTCATCGGCTACCCGCTGCGCGCCGCCTACGCCGCCTCGAAGTGGGGCATGATCGGGCTCAACCGCACGCTGGCGCTGGAGGCCGGCCCGCACGGCATCACGGTGAACGCCATCGCCCCCGGCTCGACCCGCGGCGAGCGCATGTCACGCGTGATCCGGGCGCGCGCGGCGGCACTCGGGAAGACCGAAGCCGAGATCGAGCGGGAGTACCTCGATCCC
>VBOS01000284.1 GCA_005893185.1 Candidatus Eiseniibacteriota bacterium | reverse complement strand
CCAGAATCACAACCGCATCGACGATCGCATCGAGAGCGTAAACGCCAACGGCATCGCAGCCGCTTACGAGAACGGCAACCCGAGCGAACGGCCGATGATCGGGGTGAGCGCGGGGCCGCCGATCACCTATCGCGTCTACGTCGGCTACGACCACCGCCCGTCGGCGCTGGACGCCCAGGGGCTGGGCGCGACCGGCGCCAGCGTGCTCTACGCCTTCCACTCGATCGACTATCTCATGGCGCAGGCCACCTACCCCCAGATCCAGCTCATCGTCGCGCAGGCCGGCGTGACGCGGGTCACGGCGGTCCAGGTCATGTACGCGCTCAACCACTACGGCTCGCGAGTTGTGCGTGCCCGCGATTCCCGAGGCATCAGCGCGGCGCAGAACTACGTGCTGTTCCCGAGCGCCCGGCAGGAGCTGGGGCTCGATGGCCAGGGCGTCGTGATCGCGATCCTCGACACCGGCGTCAATGACAGCGCGGACGTGGTGAACCCGGGCTATCCGGGGCACGAGAGTCTGCGCGGGAAGTACCTCGGCGGCGGCGACTTCTCCACCGGCGTCGCCCAGCTCAGCACGCCCCTGGACGGCAGCATCAATCCCTCCGACCACGGCGCGCAGGCGACCGAGTACCACGCGACCCATGTCGCAGGCACCGCCCTCGGCACCGGGGGCGAGACCGGCTTCTTCGCCGGCGTGGCCCCCGGGGCGCGGCTCGTCGACTGCAAGGTGCTCACAGACGCCGGAGCGACGAACGGCGGCGACGCGGTGGGGCTCGACTGGTGCATCGCCAACCGCCATCGCGCGTGGCCCGGGCTCACAGGCCCCGACACCGCCTATCGCGGAATCCAGATCGCGAGCATGTCGCTCGGCTGCATCGGCTGCACGTCGGACGGCACCGATCCGTCCGAGGCGATCGTGGACGCGGCGGTCGACTCGGGTCTGGTGGTCGTGATCGCGACCGGCAACGACGGCAATGCGCCCGGCATCGCCGTTCCGGCCGGAGCGGGCAAGAGCATCGCGGTCGGCGCCACCAATCACAACCTCACCCTCGACCGGCACGACGACACCGTCACATCGTTCTCGAACGAGGGCCCGCGCACCGACAACGGCGATCAGGACCACAGCGACGAGATGAAGCCCAGCGTGGTCACGCCCGGAGCGGGGATCGTGTCAGCCGACGGCGACGTCACCACCAGCGGCCGCAACTACAAGGTGCTGAACGGCACCAGCATGTCCACGCCCTGCGCGGCCGGCGTGTGCGCGCTCATCCTCCAGGCCAACCGCGGGCTCCATCCGCTCGAGCTGCGCGGCATCCTGCAGAATACCGCCGAGCACTTCATCCCCAGCGTGAAGGGACCGTTCCGGACCTACGCGAACAGCAACGACCCGAACTACGATCCCGGCAGCGGCTGGGGCGAGGCCGATGCGTACGCGGCCTGCAAGGAGGCGCTGAACAGCACGAGCGGCGTCCAGGTCGTCCAGATCCTGCGCCCGCTCCCCGACCTCCAGAACCACACGATCACCTTCGGCTGGATCACGCAGCGCGAGTATCCGTTCCTCGGGTTCGACGTCTACCGCGCGCCCGACGTGGGAGGCGCGCCGGGCACGTTCGCCCAGATCAACGCGATGCGCATCGCGCCGGCCGGGCATTCGAGCATCGCAGGCGTCTCGAACCGCACGCCCTACAACCTGGTGGACGCGGACCCGTCGCTCGAGATCGGGAAGAGCTACTGGTACCGGGTGAACTGGGTGGATCTGGCTTCGGTCTCGCACGCCGAGCTGCCCGTGCCCATCCAGCTCGGCACCAATCCCCGCGTCGCGACCGTCTACTACAGCATCACGCACGATTCTCCGGACAACGATCTGTTCGTGCGGATCGGCGAGACCCACCAGTACAGCACCCAGGCCGCCGACCGCATCGTGACCGGCCCCGGGACCGCGCAGCAGGACAGCATGAAGCTCGTGCCCGCCGACCTGTTCTACTTCCCGCCCGGGCACATCCAGCACTTCTGGTCCATCCCGTTCACCGCTGCGGACAACGTGACTCCCGTCCTGCCCCCGAGCCACGGGACCGCGTGGTTCCTCGACGTGGCAGAGGGCGGCTTCGTGGATCAGGATGGACGGCTCGACGACTTCTCGATGTTCGTGAACGACTCGCCCGGCAGCTCCACCGGCACCACCTACGTCACGAATTCGGTGACGCCGATGCAGACCGCGGAGGGCCAGCACTCCACGCTGTGGATCCCCGAGCGGGCCCTGACCGGGGTCGGCGAGGTGAGCTTCGCAGCCAGCGCGGAAGGCGACGGCGTGCGGCTCACGCTGCGGTTCGCATTCGATGCGACCGGTTCCACTGCGACCGTGTACCGGTCGGCTTCGGACGACTTCGCCAGCCGAGAGAGGATCTCCACCGAGGCCCTGTCCGTGCGCGGCACGGAGTTCCAGTTCACCGATGAGCATCCCGGGGCGGGGACCAACTGGTATTGGGTCGTCCTGCAGGACGCGCGGGGTCGCTCGAGCGTGAACGGCCCGGTGTCGGTGCAGGCGATCGGCGCGCTGACGTTCCTCGAGCACCCGGCGCCCAACCCGACGAGGGGCAGAGCTTCGTTCACATACTTCGTGGGGCGCAACGCCGGGCACGGTG
>VBOS01000277.1:4420-9117 GCA_005893185.1 Candidatus Eiseniibacteriota bacterium | reverse complement strand
AACGTGGCGCTGGCGGTGCGCATCGTGGGGCGCTTCGCGGATGCCGAGATCGTGCCCCGCGTGCGCCAGGCGCTCGACGAGGTGGGTCTCAAGGGCACGGAGAGCGCGTTTCCGTCCGAGCTGTCGGCGGGCGAGAAGCAGCGCGCTGCGATCGCGCGCGCGATCGTGAACCGGCCGGCGGTCGTGCTGGCCGACGAGCCCACCGGGGCGCTCGAGGCCGAGAGCGCAGCCGACGTGCTGCGGCTGCTCGATTCGATCCACCACGAAGGCGCTGCCGTCCTGCTCGTGACCACGCGCGAGGAAGTCGCAGCATCCCTCCCCGGGCGCGTCCTCCGCCTCGTGGACGGGAAGCTGCTCGAGGGCTCACCCGCGCCTGCGACGGGGGCGCCCCCCGTCGCGGCCCCGGCGCCACCCGCGCCAGCAGCTGGCCCGGGCGAGGCGCCCGCCTCCGTAGCTGCGCTGCCCGCGCCAGCGGCGGCCGAGCCCCCGGCGCCGGCCGCGGCATCGGCGGCGAGCTAATGCACATCTTCTTCGTGCGGGAGGCGTGGCGCTCGTTCCGCCATCATCGTGGCCTCGGCATGACGGCGATCTTCTCGCTCACGGCTACCCTCACGCTCTCGGGGCTGTTCGTGCTCCTCAGCCACAACGCGGACAACGCGCTGCGCTGGGTGGGCGACCGCCGCGAGATGGTGATCTACCTCAAGGACGACGTGACGGACGCCCGCCGCGCAGCTCTGATCGAGAGCCTGACGCGCCTCTACGGGACCACGACCTACGTGAGCAAGGAGCAGGCGTGGAAGGAGTTCAGCGAGCAGATCGGCGACGCCGTGCTGCTCGAGGCGGTGGGCACGAACCCGCTGCCCTCTTCGCTGCGCGTGCGGCTCCGCCCGGAGCTGCTGAACGCGGCGGCCATGGAGGAGGCCGCGAAGCAGGTCGGGCAATTCGCCGAGGTCGAGGACGTGCGCTACGGCTCGGAATGGGTGCGGCGCCTGGACGATCTGGGCGCTGGCCTGCGGCGCGGGACGCTCGCCATCGGCGTGCTGGTGGCGCTCGCGATCGTGTTCGTCATCTACAACACGCTGCGGCTCACCGTGCTCGCGCGGCGCCAGCAGGTCGAGATCATGAGCCGGCTCGGAGCGACGGACCGCTTCATCGCCACCCCGTTCGTGATCGAGGCCATGTTCGAGGCCGGGCTCGCCGCCGTGCTCGCGCTCGGCGTGCTGCTCACATTCAAGCAGGCGGTGAGCGCGCAGGTGACGGGGGTCGTGTTCCTGCCGCCGCTCGGCTCGCTCGCCTTCCTGGGCGTGGCGGTGGCGCTGGCGTGGTTGGCATCCCTGATCGCGCTCTCGCGGGTGCTGCGCGCCGTCGGGCCGTGAAGCGCGAAGCTTCGCTCGGGGTCGCGCCGTGCGCAGCTGCGCTCGCTGCCGCGCTCCTTCTGCTGGCGCCGGCGTTCGCGCAGGACAGCCTCGAGACCGCGAAGCGCCACAAGCTCGATGAGGCGCGGCGCATGGCGCGCGAGAACCGCGAAGCCGCGACCCGCCTGCGCGGCCAGGAGACCCAGGAGCTGACCAAGCTCCACCGCGCCGAGCGCCAACTCAACTTCACGCGCAAGCGCATGAGCCTGCTCCAACGGCGGCGGCGCAATCTCGACCAGCAGCTCCAGGGCACGCGCGTGGATCTCGAGCGCAGCATGTTGTCGCTCGACCAGCGTCGCCAGCAGCTCGCCCGCCGCATGCGCAATCTCTACAAGTACGGGACGGCGCGCGAGCTGGAGTTCCTGCTCTCGCCACAGTCCTTCGGCCAGCTCCTCGCGCGCTGGGACTACCTGGTGTTGATCGCCGAGCAGGACCGCCTGCTGCTCGAGGACGTGCGCGCGCGCAAGGATGAAGTGGAGGCCAACCAGCAGCGCCTCCAGATCAACCTCAACGAGATCCAGCGCACCGCCCAGCGCACAACCGCCGAGAACGACCGCCTCGACGGCCTCCGGCGTGAGCGCGAGTCCTCTGTGCTCGCGATCCAGACCCAGCGCAAGAACTACGAGGCCGCGGCGGCCGAGCTGGAACGCACGGTGCACTCGATCCAGCGGCTGCTCCAGAATCTCGAGAGCAACCGCAAGGCGGAGACCGCGCGCGCCAAGGCGGAAGGCCGCACGCCCCAGCCCTACTCCGCCGGCGATTTCGCGCGTGCGGAGGGATCGCTGGAGTGGCCGCTGCACGGCAGCCTGGTCGGCCACTTCGGTCCCGAGACCCATCCCAAGTGGGGCACGGTGACGCCCAACAACGGCGTGGACATCGAGGCCGCGGTCGGCACTCCGGTGCGCGCCGTCGCGCGCGCCCGCGTCGAGTACATCAGCGAGGACTACGGCACCTACGGGCAGATGATCATCCTCAATCACGGCGACGGCTACTTCACGCTCTACGGCCACCTCTCCGAGATCGACGTCACAGTGGGGCAGGAGGTCGAGGCCGGGAAGCAGATTGCGCGGTCGGGAGACTCGGGCTCGCTCAAGGGACCGATCCTCCACTTCGAGGTGCGCAAGGGCGGAACCCCGCTCGATCCCGAGCAGTGGCTGAAATAGGGGCGGGGCAGCGACCTCCGCCCGACCCCGCCCTGCGGGCGCGCGAAGTGCACCGATAACATCGCGGCCCCGGGCCACGCCGACCCGGGGCCGCCGGACTTCACGCGCGCTCTACCGCATCCAGAGATCGAAGCCGAACTTGAAGCTCATCGCGTTGAAAGCTTCGAGCCCGGCGTTCTGGTCCTGGAAGTAGTGGTCCAGACGCATCTCGCCGCGCACAGCTCCGTGCCCGCTCCGGAGCACGCGACGCAGGCCCAGCCCGCCGCCCATGCTCGGGACGGTCGTGGACGTGGTCGTGTTTCCACTGCCCTCGGCGATCGACCAGAAGCCGATTCCCGCGGCCATGTAGGCGCCGTTCGTCGACCGGCGGGCCAGGTTGAACTGCATGTTCGCCGTCCCCTGCAGGACCCGGAACGAGTTGCCGTTGCTGCCCAGGTACGAGAGCCCGGTGTCGAAGAAGAACTCGCTCGGCGCTCCCTTCTTGAAGTAGCCGATCCGCAGCCCCGGCATGTAGCCGCTCACGTCGCCGGGCCATGCGATCACGGTCTGGGTCGAGTTCTGGCCGGACAGCATGCTGAATCCGATGTTGGGGCCGAGGCTCCACGTCGCCGCCACGGCACACGCCGGCGCGACAGCGAGGAGAAGCAGTGCGAAGACGAATCCGAGGTGTCTCTTCACGGTGTCCTCCTTGCGGGCGACGTGGCCGACTCGAGTTTGGTGCGCATGCCACGCAGGCGTCACCGACGGCCCGTGCGAAGCGCTGGCCTCTCCGCCCGATTCCCCGTGTTATCGGCCGCTCCTCGTGGGGGCGATAGTGGTTTGTCGAGTGCCCGCCAGCGCAGCCGGTCCACTTCCAGCTCCAGTTCGCGTGAGCGGATGACGAGAGGCATCCGCCTGCTGCGGCCAGCGGCCAGCTCGGATGTGGCGGAGCGCCGGCGGAGACGGACGCCAAAACCGGCCGGTGGGCGGTGCGCCCGCGCCAGACGCGAATCGCATCTCCGACCAGAGGCTGCGCACCAGGAAGGCGTCACCGCCCTGCGGGATCAGGACGTCCGCCGGTGTCGTGTCGAGGTACAGCACGAGGCCGCCGCGGTGCCACCGGACCGAGACCGGCCCGTCGCCGTAAGGCAGGGCGCCGGCTGGGGGTCGGTAGGTACCGGCGAAGGCCGCGGCCTTCAGCGAGTCGATCTGCACATCGGCCCGCCAGCGCGGCGGCTCGACCGCGGCCCCGCGCGCCAGCGCCAGGAAATCGGCCCCGACGTCGCCCACCATTCCGGCGGCGTAGTTGTTGCACAACACGACGACGTCCACGTCGTGCGTGAAGTCGCGGCCCATGTAGACGTTGAAGCCCGGGCAGCGACCCTGGAAGCCGTAGACGCTGTCGGGCGGGAACAGCGTGCGCCAGGTCGCGGCGCGGATCGCGTTGTCCCCGTACATGGCGCGCAGGAAGCGATGGAGGTCGCGCGCCGTCGAGACCAGCGACCCGCCGCCGGTCTTGGTCGCCATCTGCTGGAAGGGCGCCACGACCAGCGCTCCTCGCTCCTCAGGGCTCACGGTGTAGCCGTACGCCCTCCCGCGCACCACCATCGGGTCGGACTCGTGCCGCGTGTCGCGGAGCCCGAGCGGATCGAGCACCGACTGCCTCAGGTAGTCCTCGTAGGGCCGGCCGGACGCCTTCTCGATGACGTACGCCAACAGCGCGTAGCCCCCGTTGCTATAGCGCCGCTTCGCGCCGGGCGCGAACGCGAGCGGCTCGCGGGCGATGCGCCGAACCAGGCTGTCCAGCGTGTTGGGCCGACCCGATTCCTCGTCGTAGGGGATGCTGTTCAGGTTCGCGATCCCGGCCCGGTGGGTGCGCAGCATCTCGAGCGTGATCGAGTCGCCCTTGGGGAACTGCGGGACGTAGCGCGACAGCGGATCCGAGAGATCGAGCTTCTTTTCCTCGACCAACCGCCCCAGCGCCACTTCGGTGAACGGCTTGCTCAGGGACGCGATGCGGAACACCTGTGTCGGCGTGTTCCGCACGCCGAGCTCCACGTTCGCGAAGCCGTAGCCTTTCTCGAGAACGACGCGCTCGCCGCGCGCGATCAGCACCACGCCCTGGAACAGATCGAGAGCG
>VBOS01000277.1:0-4362 GCA_005893185.1 Candidatus Eiseniibacteriota bacterium | reverse complement strand
CGCCACCGACAGCATCGCGGCCACGATGGCGAAGGGCAGCGTGCGACGCATCCGCCGCGAGTGTGTGGTCAAGTGCGGCTCTCGCCCTCTCCGCCGCGCACCGCCCACGCGCGGGCGCGGAGTCGGATGGGGCTTCCGGGACCGGCGCCGAGGCGCCGGGCGAGACGGGCGCGGAGGGCCTCGCGGCGCGCCGGGTCCAGCGCCGAGACGTAAGCCGGGGCCGGACCGGTTCCGCCGAGAAACGGTTGCCAGTAGTCGTCGAAATCCTCGAACACCGTCGGAATCTCCAGAGCGCCGGTCTCGACCCGGCCGAATCCGGCCGCGCGAAAGAGCGACGCCAGCGCCTCGCGGTTGCAGAGCGGGAAGCGGTTGCCTTCGTCGAGCTGCGCCGCGGCAGGGTCCGAGGCGACGGCCTCGTCCCAGAAGCAGCGGAGGAACTCAACGCCCTGCGCGTAGTCCCACACGCACGCCGCCGCCGGGCCTCCAGGGCCCAGCCGCTCCCGCATCGAGACCACGGCGCGTTCCGGCTCCGGCACGAAGTTCAGCACGAGACTGGAGACGATCCAGTCGAACCCGCCCTCCAGGTCCGGGAGATGGTCGGCTCCAGCGGTCACGAAAGAGACGCGCTCGTCCGCGAGGCTGCCGCGCGCGTGCGCGACGAAGACGGCGGAAGGATCGCATGCGAGCACGAAGGCGGGCTCGCAGCGCTCGCACACGGCGGCCGTGAGGGCGCCGGTTCCGCATCCGACTTCGAGCCAGTGGAGCCACGCCAGGAATTCCGGGGCGAGCAGGCGGCTCCAGCGGCCCATGTACGCCTCGTACGCTTCGCCCGCGGCCCACGCGTCACGGAGCGCCTCGTTCGCCCGGCCACGGCGCGCCTCCGCCGGTCTTCGGGTCATCCGCGCAGCTCGATGGTCCCCTTCGCGCCCTCGACCGTCGCGATGAGGGCGGGCCGCCGCCCGTCCGCCACGGGAAGCGCGAGGCCCAGCGCCGAAAGAATGCGCCTGACCTCGCCCGCGCGGGGGTGCTCGGCGCGCAGAGCGGCCAGCGCGAGGCCGGGCGGCAGGGCGGCCGCCGGGTGCGGGCGGTCTCCCCAATCGATGAAGAAGGGGACGAGTCCGTCCGCGATCACGGTTGCCGGGTCGGTGAGTGACCAGAGGAGCATCGTGCCGTCGGGCCGCTCGCGGCTTCCGCCGGCGACCGCGCCGAGACGCACTCCGCGATGCGCGGCTCTGGCGACGAGGCCCGCGAGCCGCGTCCCCTTCGCGGCCCACGTGACGAGACGCGGCGCTTCGAGGTGGTCGATGCCGAACCATCGAGGCCGGGCCCCGGCCGGCTGCCCGTCGTCGGGGCCGATGATCTCGAGATACGAATGCGGGCCGAGTCCGAACAGCGCGTTGCGCGTGCCCCGGCCCGGATGCCGGCCGCCGGGCGTCGCGGGGGCGCCGAGCCGGGCTTCCAGATCGGACACCGTGTTCTCGACGTCCGGCGTGGCGAACACGAGATGGTCGAGCGCGGGGATGATGTCATTTCCGTTTGTCATCGCAATGCCGAGCATATCACCGCGCCGGTCGCGCCCGCGCCGGCGCCCGCGCGATGCGCGCTGGACATCGAGCGCCGTGCTGAATCAGGATGCCGGCTCACTCCCGGAGGCTCCTCATGCGCTCGCGCCTCGCCGCCGTCCTGCTCCTGCTCACCGCCGCATCAGGCGCCGCCCACGGCGCTCCCCCCGCGAAGAAAGCGTTCCAGCCGCTCGACGTGTTCGAGCTGCAGTGGGCGGCGGACCCGCAGATCTCTCCCGACGGCAAGCAGGTCGTCTACGTGCGCTGCTACATGGACATCATGAAGGACGCGCGCAAGGGCGATCTCTGGATCGTCGGCGCCGACGGCCGCAACCACAGGCCGCTCGTGAAGAACGCTTCGTCGCCGCGCTGGTCGGCGCTGGATGGACTCGGGCGCCACGGCCCAGGTGACGCGTCTCCAGCACGGACCACGCTCGCTCGCGTGGTCTCCCGACGGAACGATGCTGGCGTTCGTGATGGGCGTTCCCGAGGAGACGAGACCGCTCTCGAAGCCGCTCGCGAAGCCCGAGGGCGCGGAGTGGGCGGAGCCGCTCAAGGTGATCGAGAAGCTCATCTACCGCGAGGACGGTGCGGGTTATCTGCCCGACGAGCGCGCGCAGGTGTTCGTCGTGTCCGCCGAAGGCGGCACGCCGCGGCAGCTCACGACGGGATCGTTCGACCATGACGGGCCGCTGGCCTGGACACCGGACGGCAAGCTCATCCTGCTCGGCGCGAACCGCCGCCCCGACGCCGAGGCCGATCCCATGGACACGGAGATCCACGAGGTCCGCGTCGCGGACGGAACGATGCGCGCGCTGACGTCGCGGCACGGCCCCGACGGCTCACCCGACGTCTCGCGCGACGGCAAGCGCGTCGCATGGACCGGCTTCGACGACAAGTATCAGGGCTACCAGGTCGCCCGGCTCTCGGTCATGGATGTGAGCGGTGGCGCGCCGCGCGTCGTGAGCGGCAATCTCGACCGGTCCGTGAACGCTCCGCACTGGAGCCCCGACGGAAACGAGATCGTCGTTCAGTACGACGACCAGGGTGCCGTGAAGCTCGCTTCGATCACGCTCGACGGCAAGGTGCGGCCGATCGCGAGCGACATGGGCGGGCTCTCGCTCGGGCGTCCCTACACGAGCGGCGAGTACTCGATGTCGCGAACCGGGCTCCTGGCCTACACGCAGGCCGGCCCCGAGCGGCTTTCCGACGTGGCGGTGGTCGCGCTCAAGGGCGGCGCGCCGCGACGCCTCACCGACCTCTCGGGCGACCTGTTCGCCCAGCGCGATCTCGGCCGGCTCTACGAGCTGTCGGTGAAGTCGTCGTTCGACGGTAAGCGCGTCCAGGCGTGGATGCGCACGCCTCCGCAGTTCGATCCGGCGAAGAAGTATCCGCTACTGCTCGAGATCCACGGCGGACCCTTCGCGTCGTACGGACCGACCTTCGCAGCGGAGCTCCAGCTCTACGCGGCGGCGGGCTATGTCGTCGTGTACTCGAATCCGCGCGGCTCCACCGGCTACGGCGAGGCGTTCGGCAACGCGATCCACCACGCGTACCCGGGTCACGACTACGAAGACCTGATGTCGGTGGTGGACGCGGTTGTGGCCAAGGGCTCCGTCGATCCCGAGCGCCTGTTCGTCACGGGCGGCAGCGGCGGCGGCGTGCTGAGCGCCTGGATCGTGGGGAAGACCGATCGCTCCGTGGGAGAAGCCCGACGAGTACTACGCGCGCTCACCGATCTCGCTGGTCGGCAACGTCAAGACCCCGACCATGCTGGTCACGGGCGAGCAGGATTTCCGCACGCCCATCTCGGAGGCCGAGCAGTACTACCAGGCGCTCAAGCTGCGCGGCGTGCCGACCGCGCTCGTGCGCGTGCCGGGCGCGGGCCACAACCTCGACGCACACCCGAGCCAGCTGTGCGCGCGGGTCGCCGACATCCTGGCGTGGTTCGAGCGACACGATCGCAAAGCCGCGAAGATGCCGGAGTAGCTGGACCGAGCCTACGCCATCGCATCGATTCCGATGGCCCTTCGGATCCGCGCGAGCTGGTTGCGATGCAGGATGTCGTGGCCGGCATCCATGCGGATCAGGTGCTCGATCGACTCCTCACCGCGCTCGGCGTGCACCCCGACGCGCTTGCGCTCCGCCGGGCCGAGGGAGCGGATCAGGCGCAGATTGCCCGCGCGCAGGGCGCGAAACTCCGCCAGCGTCTCAACGGGGTCGGCGCGGTCGTAATGCAGCCGGTCGGCCCACAGGTCCTGATCGTAGCCGCGAATCGGCGGCCGCTCCTCCGCGACAATGCGGCGCATGCGGTAGGCCCACACCAGCTCGCTGTCGGCGAGATGGCGCAGGACCTGGAGCATCGACCACTTGCCCGGCGCCTCGGGTCGGTCGATGTCGTTGCGGGCGACGCGCGTGATCAGGCGCGTCAGCTCCGATGGCGTCTCCTCGAGCACGGCGAGCGGATCGCGATCGCCCAGCAGGTCGAGCAGCGCCCGCGTGTAGTCGCCGGCCTCCTTCTTGGCTTCGGAATACCGGTTGCTGAGAATGGAAGTCATGGCTTTCCTCGTTTCAACTGAAGGGACCGCGGGGGCGCCGTGAAGGATATCACCACCGGGCCCGCGCGCCCCGTTCGCGCGCCGGCGGCCCGGCGCCGCTCTCACGGCAAGCCGTGCCGCTCGCGCTCCGCTCTGCGGCCCGCGTGGATCAGCTCGAGGAAGAGCGCGACTCGTTGCGCCGGGCGTGCCACGCCCTCCTCCGCCAACCGCTCCTCCAGGCGATCGAACGCCGCGATCACGGG
>VBOS01000283.1 GCA_005893185.1 Candidatus Eiseniibacteriota bacterium | reverse complement strand
CGACTCGACGTAGCGCCGCTGGCCCTCGGCGTAGATCGTGTCGAATGCGAGCGAGGACTTGCCCGAGCCCGAGACCCCTGTGATCACGGTCAGCTTGCCCCGGGGCAGGTCGAGGTCGAGGTTCTTGAGGTTGTGCTGGCGCGCGCCGCGGACCTGGATGGCCGCGACGCCGTGCGTTTCGGGAGAGTTCAAGGGGGCCTCGGGCTCGAGCGGGTGAGTTACTGTAGCCTGCCGCTACCCCCGAAGGCGAGCGGCCCGCTCGTTCGGGAGCGGGCCACCGCACCGTCCCGGGATGGGACCCTGTACCCACGTGGTGAGGCGGCCCGGCGCCTCACACGCGAACGGCCCGCTCATCCGTGAGCGGGCCGCCGCCGCGAACTGGAGGAAGACGGCCAGCCCTAGCGCGAAGCCTCCAGCCCCAACCTCAGCTTCACCTGCCGGCGGTCGCGGTTGACGATGGCGCGCGATGCTGCGATGTGCTTGGGGAACTCGCGGCCGCGATCCAGCAGCTTCCACTCGACGCGCGCCGGCGCGAACGCCTCGCGCAGCGCAGCCAGCGCGTCCTCGACGTCGAAGGTCTCGCACGAGAAGACGTCGGCGTTCACGTATCCGCGGCCGGGGAACGTATGTAGGCTGATGTGGCTCTCTGCGATCAGCACGAAGCCGGAGAGTCCTCCGGCGGGATCCTCCGGCAGGCCGTGGCGAAAGACGTACGGTGGCATGATCTTCGTCATCCGGATACGGTCCGGCAGCCCGTCGAGCAGGCGATAGAGGGCGGTCAGATCCTCGAGCCGCTCGCGCGGGCATCCGAACCCGTCGAACACCAGGTGCGGGCCGAAGCCCACTGCCGCCTTTGGCGCCGACGCGCCGTTCGCGGGTGCGGAATGGACGTTCAACCGGTCGGCTTCGAGTCGGCGAAGCCTGCGGGACCCGTTCGGCGAAGCGGATGTGTGCATCCGAATCTACTTCCCTCCGCCCAAGGCGGTGAGAGTTCCCTGGCCCGGTTCCACGAGGTCCTCCGGGCTAGAAAGCGGGGACTGGCCGACGTGTGCAGCCGACCAATCCCCATAGGACGTGCCAGGTCCAGATCGTCTTCCTTACTTCTTCTTCTTCGCAGCCTTCTTCTTCGTGCCCTTCTTCTTTCCGCCCTTCTTCTTGGCCATGGACCAATCACCTCCTCGATTTGCCTCGAGTGGATGTGGCGGATCCTTCGGACTCCGCCTGGACGATCACGCCGGCCGCGATCCATGCGCCCGACAACGCGCCGCCACCGCGCTCCCGAGTGCGCTGTGACGCCTCGCCGACGAAGTGATGCAGCATGCGTGCCATGACCCAACGGGTCGCGTGAACCGAGGCGCTATCTCGCGATCAAGGTGCGCATTGTCGTTGGGAGCTCACGCAAAGCCACAGGCAGGCTCCGTGTGGAGAACGCTGTGGAGACGCGGCCTAACTGTCAAGATAGTTGGGACTTGGACGGGGCGGGATCAGCATCTCGCTGTGAAGACTTGGATTACGAGAAGCTGTCCACTTCCTTGTGATGTCAGGAAACTTGACGGCCGGCGCCCTCTTCCACCCGCAAGCGCCGCAGCTTCTCGATCAGTCCCTGGCGCGAGATGCCGAGGATGCGCGCGGCGCGGCTCTTGTTTCCGGCTGTGAGGCGCAGCACCTCGCCGATGTGATCGGCCTCCATCTGCGCGAGCGTGGGGAGCGCGATCGCGTCCTTTGCGGCCGGCGCCGCCTCGGCGGCAACGGCGACGCGGCCGGTGAACTCGGCCGACAGGTGCTCGGGCTGCAGGCGCCGCCCCTCCTCGAGCAGCACGACACGCTCGATCAGGTTCCGCAGCTCGCGCACGTTGCCCGGCCATGCGTAGTCGCGCAGCATCTGCGCAGCGGGCGGCGAGATCTCGCCGAAGCGCTTCTGGAACTTGCGGGCGAACTCGCGCAGGAAGTGGCGCGCGAGCAGGAGCACGTCGTCGCCGCGGTCCTGCAAGCGCGGCATGTGGATGCTCACCACTTTCAAGCGGAAGTAGAGGTCGCCGCGGAAGCGCCCGGCCCGGACCTCGGCCTCGAGGTCCTTGTTGGTGGCTGCCACGATGCGGATGTCCACCGAGATGTCCTGAGCGCCGCCCACGCGCTTGAAGTTGCGATGGTCGATGAAGCGCAGCAGCTTGGCCTGGGTGGGCAGCGACATGTCGGCGACCTCGTCGAGGAACAGCGTGCCGCCGTCGCACAGCTCGACCAGGCCCTTCTTGGTGTCGCCGGCGTCGGTGAAGGCGCCGCGCTCGTGTCCGAACAGCTCGTTCTCGAGCAGGTTCTCGTGGAACGAGGAGCAGTTCACCTCCATGAGCGGCGCCTTGGCGCGGTCGGCGCGGTAGTGGATCGCGCGCGCCACCAGCTCCTTGCCGGTCCCGCTCTCGCCTGTGATCAGCACCGATGTGGCCTTGCTGCGCACCACCTTCCCAATCAGCTCCCGCACTTCGCGCATGGGCCCAGAGCGCCCGATGATCTCCTCGCCCGAGAACTGCCGCCACGCCTGCCGGCGGTAGAGGTCCAGCTCCGAGGCCTGGCGGAAGGTCTGCCCCGCCGCCTGCACAGCCAGCACGATGTCCTCCATCTCGTAGGGCTTGCGCAGGAAGTCGCAGGCCCCGAGCTTCATCGCGTCCACAGCGGACTGCACGTCGCCGAAAGCTGTGATCACGATGACCTGGAGCAGCGGATCCATCTCGCGCACGCGCCGCAGCACGGAGAGGCCGTCGGTGTCGGGCAGCCGCATGTCGAGGATCATCACCTGCGGGCGCAGCTCGGTGACTTTCTGCAGCCCCTCCGCGCCCGTGCTCGCCGGCTCCACCGCGTAGCCGCGCGCCCGCAGCACCTTGGTCAGCGACTTGCGGATCAGGACCTCGTCGTCCACCACCAGCACGGAGAGCTTCATGCTCGC
>VBOS01000281.1 GCA_005893185.1 Candidatus Eiseniibacteriota bacterium | reverse complement strand
CGAGGCCAAGCCGCTCGAGCTCCGCGACCAGGCGCTTGCGCTGCTCGAGCCGGCGTTGCGCGGCGATCCGGTCGCGCTCTGGAAGGCCATCCAGGGCTTCACGCGCTTCGGGCGCGCCGGGCGCGAGAGCCTGCGGCTCATGGTCGAGTTCCACGAGCTGTGGCTTCGCGACCTGCTGCGTGCCCGCTACGACGCTTCGCGCGAGACCCTGGTCCACCGCGACCGCGAAGCCGAGATCCGAAAGCTCGCGGCGAGCGCCGACGCCGCCGAGATCCGTCGCCGTCTGCTGGTGCTGGAGGAGGTGCTGCGCGCGATCGAGGGCAACGTCACGCCCGAGCTCGCGCTCTTCTCCGGGCTCTCGCGCGTCGCGGGCGAGCGGCTGGGCGAAGGCGAGTGGCCGCGCGCGGCAACCGCGCGGTGGGACTACTGACGCCGCGCACAGCTCGGCGCCCCGGCCGCCCGATGGTGCGCTTCCGGCTCTTGCGTCCACGCCCCGTCGCGCTGCTCCTGGCGGGCGCCACGGCTTGCGCGCGCGTCGCCCTCGCGGCCGTGACGCCCGCGGCATCCGCTGCCACGCCGCCCCTGCGCACTCCGTTTCCCGACCGCATCCGCTTGGGCTTCGTCGAGACCGTGATCGCCGATTCGCTCGACAGTCCTGTGAGCATGGCGACCGCTCCCGATGGCCGGGTGTTCGTGTGCGAGCAGGGCGGGCGGCTGCGCGTCGTCCGCAACGACGCGCTTCTCGCGCGGCCCTTCGTGACGCTGCCGGTCGACGTCGGAGAGGAGGAAGGCCTGCTCGGCGTCGCGTTCGATCCGGGATTCGAGAGCAACCACCGGGTCTACGTCTGCTACACCGCCGCCACGCCCACGCGCCACAACCGCATCGCGCGCGTCACAGCATCGGGCGACACCGCCCGCGCCGGCAGCGAGGTCTCGATCTTCGAGCTGGACGACAACACCGACCACGTCCACGTGGGCGGGGCGCTGCGCTTCGGGCGCGACGGCAAGCTCTACGCCGGCACAGGAGAGAACGGCGTGGGTGAGTTGTCGCAGAGCCTGCGCTCGACCCACGGCAAGCTCCTGCGCATCGAGCCCGACGGGCGGATTCCCTCAGACAATCCCTTCTACGGCACGGCCAGCGGCCGCCATCGCGCGATCTGGGCGCGCGGGCTGCGCAACGCATTCGCATTCGACATCGAGCCGGGCACCGGCCGCATCTTCATCGACGACGTGGGCGGCGACGCATTCGAGGAGGTGAACGAGGGGCAGGCCGGCGCGAACTACGGCTGGCCGATGGCCGAGGGACCGAGCGAGAGCCCGCGGATCCGCGCGCCGATCCACAGCTACGGCCACGACGCGGGCTGCGCGATCACAGGCGGCGCCTTCTACGCCCCGCCCAGCCGCGCGCGAGCGGCATTCCCGCCCGAGTGGCGGGGCCGCTACTTCTACGAGGAATACTGTCGCAACGAGATCCGCTGGATCGATCCCGCGGCCCCCGCCCGCTACACCGTGTTCGGGACCACACTCGTTCCGGGGCCGGTGGATCTGCGCGTCGGCCCGGACGGCTGTCTCTACTACCTGGCGCGCGGGAACTCGAGCCCGGTCGGTGGCGAGGGCACGTCGCGCGGCCTCGTCGTGCGGGTCTCGTACCGGGGCGGGCCACCGGGCCGCGACGGCCAAAGATGATGGGCCGCAACGCTCTGGCAGATTTCACAAGTCTGCCCGAGCGGGGCGCCAGATTGTTCTTCACCCGCGCGGCGGGCGGGGCTAGCATCAGTCTGTAGTCTGGAGACAACCGCGGCTCTCCGAATGCAATCCCAGGAGACTTCTTGAAGCAGAAGCAAGTGTGGCTCGGCGCGCTTCCCGCCGCGCTCGTGGCAGCCCTGCTCGTGACCGCCGCGCTCTCGCCGCGCGCCGCCGGGCGGGCGCCTTCGATGCCGGGCGCCTTGGCGTACCCGAACTGCGACAACCTGCTCCAGCAGGGCGGCGGCGCGGACCCCATCAGGATCTTGAGCGGCGCGGGCGTCATCCAGCCCATCGCGTTCGTCGGGAACGTCGCCGCCTGCAGCCTGACCGTCGACCACACCTACTCAGGCGCCGCGCGGCTCGATCTGGTGCAATGGGATCCGGCTGCGCTGGCGCCAGATCCCACGACCGTGGCTTTGCGCACGCGTAGCTTCGACGTCTCAGCCCTCCAGTACGGCTGGACCCGCGCCGACTTCTATCCGCCGGTCGTGATTCGCAGCGTGGATCATGTTGCCGAGCCACCGCGCCAGACCACCGCGATGGTCTGGACTGCGGCCTACGATGCGAACCTCGTTCGCTTCGACAGCAACGGCCCGCCGGAGGTCCCCGGGGCGCTCGAGTTCCCTCCGGGCGGCACGCCGCGCATCCGGATCCCAACCGCTCACCCGGTGCTCTCGCACGCGGTGTGCGGAGGCGACGGCGCCCTGCAGGACCTCCAGGTGATCCAGAGCGTGATGACCACCACCAGCCTGTCCGATACGATGTGTTTCGACCTGATCCAGCGATTCCGCGTCCCGGCGCGGTCGCGCCTCCACTGGGTGGAGGTCGCATTCGGGGTGAACCCGCACCCCGTGTACTTCGATCCGATCATCGCGATCCTCGACGCGGATGGAGCCGCTGAGCCACCCGTCTCGCTGCCGCCATCCCTGGTCGAAGCCCCGTACCTACAGTACGTGGTTTCGCCGTTCTGGGGCTCGCACTACGACTTCGACCACTTGATCACGCTCGAGCCCGGCCACGACTACTGGCTGCTCGCGCGCGTCGAGCATCGATACTTGCTCTACAAACGTGATCTCACAGGTGCCGAGAGCGCGGACTTCAGCGCGAACATCGGTCCGCTCTTCTGGCGCGCCTGGCTGGGCAGCAACTGGGTCGCGGAGCCGAGCCGCTCACTGTGCTTCCGGATGATCGGCGAGGCGCTCGGCGGCCACCCGCAGCCGCACGGGCGGCTGCGCGATCGGCCGCTCGGCGAGGCCGATCCGGGCGCTCCACCTCCGCACGCCATCGGGGCGGCGGCCGCCGGCGCGCCGAGCGCCGAGCCCGGTGCGGGGCCGTTCCGTCTGGGCGTGGC
>VBOS01000280.1 GCA_005893185.1 Candidatus Eiseniibacteriota bacterium | reverse complement strand
CCGGCGATCGGCGTGCGGGAGGAGGGAGCGGGACGGAACCTCATCCTGGTGGTGGACGACAACCCTGTGAACCTCCACGTCGCGATTGGCCAGCTCGAGTCGCACGGCTACGTCGCCGAGGTGGTTTCGAGCGGGCGCGACGCGCTCGCCGCGCTCTCGCGCCGTCGCTACGACCTCGTCCTCATGGACTGCCAGATGCCCGAGATGGACGGCTTCCAGGCCACGCAGGAGATCCGTCTGCGGGAGGAACGGTCGCAACACACGATCATCGTCGCGATGACGGCGTACGCGCTGGAAGGCGACCGCCAGAAGTGCCTGAACGCCGGCATGGACGACTACATCGGCAAGCCGATTCGCGGAGCTGAGCTGGATCGCGTGATCCGCCGCTGGCTGCACCGGCCCGACGGCGATGCCGGCAGAAACGCCGCCCGGGCGCAGCCAGCCGCTGCGACCGCTCAACCCGCCGAAGCTCCGCCGTCTCCCGCTTCTCCGTTCGCTCCGGCGTCTCCCGTGTCGGCCGCCCTGGTGGACTTGAAGCTTTTGAGCGACGCGGCCGGCCACGATGATGCGCGCGTGCGCGACCTGATCGGCCTCTACTCGAAGCAGATGGCCGAGCAGGCGCCTCTGCTCGAGGCGGCGATCGCGGCCGGAGATGCGGGGGAGGTGCGGCGGATCGCGCACCGCTGCGCGGGATCGAGCGCGAGCTGCGGCATGGTGGGGGTCGTGCCGCCGCTGCGGGACCTCGAGCGGATGGGGAAGGAACGTCGGCTCGCCGATGCGCCGCGCGCATTCGCCGAGCTCGAGCGCAGGTTGAGGATGGTTCGTGACCGGCTCCGCGAGCACGCGGCAGCTCCGTCCCGAATGCAGTCGGCCCGGTAGGACGGCGCCGGGCTCCGGCGCTCGCCCTTCGAGAGGGGGAGACAAGCCATGAAGCGAATCCTGATCATCGAAGACGATCCGGTGACCGCTGCGGTCTACCGGCAGATGTTCGAGCGCAGGGGGTATCGGGCTGAGGCGGCGGTGGACGGGCTCGCGGGGCTCGAGACGCTCGCGATCCTGAAGCCCGACGGCGTGCTGCTCGACGTGATGCTGCCCGGCATCGACGGCCTCGAAGTGCTGCGGCGCATCCGCGCGAATCCCGATTGGCGGGATCTTCCGGTGGTGGCGTTCACGAACGCGTTCCTCGGCGAGATGGTCCAGGAGGCGGAGCTGGCGGGCGCGACCTGCACGCTGACCAAGTTCGACCATACGCCGTGGCAAGTCGTCGAGCGTGTCCGCGAAGCGATCGAAGGCCCCACCCGCGGGCGGGGCGAGGCGCTGGACGTGCTGCGCGGACAGCCGAGGGAAGGCGAATCGAGCGACGGGCCGATCGTGTTGAAGGCGGGTCCGGGCAAGGCGGAGGACGACGACCGCCGCTTCCTCGATGGGGTGCGGACCTCCTGCCTGCGCTCGGCGCCGGCTTCGCTCGACGCCATGCGCGACCTGGTGCGCGCGTTCATCGGGAACCCTCAGCAACCCGATGTGATGCAGGCGCTGTACGGTGAAGCCCACTTGCTCGCGGGAAGCGCAGCGCTGGCTGACCTGCCGCTCCTCTCCCGCGTCACAGGCGCCCTGGAGGGGTTGACCAAGATCCTCATGGAGCGCCCGGACCAGATTCGGATCACGACGCTGCGTGGGATCGGCCAGGCCCTCGACGCGCTCGATCTGCTGTTGGCCGAAGGCGGCGCGCCCGCGGGGCTGGACGGAATCACGCCGCGCGTGCTGGTCGTGGACGACGACGAGATCGCGCTGCGCTCGATCCAGCACGCGCTCGAGAAGGCGAAGTTCGACATCGTGTGCGAGGCCGACCCGGTCGTGGCGCAGCGCATCCTGGACCGCGAGGCCTTCGACCTCGTCTTCCTCGACATCGAGATGCCCGTGATCCGGGGCACCGATCTGTGCGCCCACCTCAGGAAACAGCCCGCATACGCCCGGGTGCCCGTGATCTACATCACATTCATGTCGGACTTCGAGGACCCGGCGCTCGCCGAGCTCGAAGGCGGCGACGATCTGCTGGTGAAGCCGTTCCTCTACATGGAGCTGGCACTCAAGGCGCTGGCGCTGTTCGTGAAGAAGCGTCTGGAGCCGAGCATGGTGTAGCGGTCGTTCCTTCGGCATGCGGACTCGGCTCTCGGCGGGCGCTCAGGGCGCGAGCCTCCGCTCCACAGCTGCGAGCGAGTCCGCGAGGTCGCGACGGGCCGGGTCCTGGCGCAGCGCCGCCGCGAGCTCAGCTCGCCGCGTCCCGAGCTCTCGCAGCTCGGCGAGCGCCTCGAAGCGCAGGCGCGCGCGGACTTCTCGCAGCACGGGAGAGCGCCCCTCGTGCGCCAGGGCCGCCAGGGCAGCGCGGGGGCGGCCCTCGCTCAGCTCGTTCGCGGCGAGTCTCTCCCATGCGTAAGCTGCGAACCCGTCGTGCGCCAGCGCGGCCTGGCTCTCGGCCCGCGACTCGTCGTAGCGCCCTTCCAGCGTCCTCAGGTGCGCCAGGTGGAGGTGTGCCACGCCATTGAAGTCCGAGGCTTGGATCGAGCGCTCGAGTTCCGCCCCCGCCAGAGCCCGCAACGCCTTGTCCGCCTCGAGAGCCTTCGTGAGCCTGCGCACGCCCGTGGGCCCAGCTGGGATCACGCGGTAGGCGAACGAATCCGCGACGCCCGCGAACGGCCCGCTGCGCCGCACGTAGAGCGAAGCTGCGTCGTCCATGAAGACCAGCGCGAAGCTCGTGTCGGCGTCCAGCGCGTCCTGCGAGAAGTCGCCATCGACCCGGTTGCGGCTGAGGAGCGCGTAGTCGAATGCGTGGCGCCGATCGAACCTGGCCCACACCGACGGGGCGATGGGCAAGGCGGCTGCGAACCAGCGGTCCTCACGCGTGCCGGTCTGGTGGATGTCCATGAACGGGAGCCGGTCGCGCTGGGGCCAGAACCGCCACAGCAGGTAGCCGCCCAGCCAGTAGACGTGGTATCCATGGCCGCGCACGCCATGAGCGGACATGAAGTCGCATGCGCGCACCGGAATGTAGTCGAGCCGCAGTCCGACCCCCGGAGTCATCTCCGGCCGGCTCCATCCGGCGAGGCCCGATGCCACACAAGCGACGACGGCCAGCAACGCGCGGGCCGGCGCCGGGCTTGTCCACGACGGCCATCGCCGCGCGCGCAGGTAGGCCTCGAGGTCACGCGCGACATAGGGCGCAGCCCCCAGCGCGAGGAAACCCGTAAAACGCTGGGTCGGAAGGGAAGCGCGAGCCCGAAGAGGGTCGCAGCCAGCAGCGCCTCGAAGCCGTCGAACGTGCGCCGGCGGGCTCGCCACAGGATGAGGAGCGGCCAGCCCACGACGAGGAGGGGCAGGCCGTTCGTCCAGTTCTCGCGCCAGTCCACGGGCCCGAGCTCCAGCACGGTCTTGAAGATCGACTCGTGACGCCAGACCAGGAAGTACTCGAACGGTTGAGCGACCGCCCGCGACCCCGAAGGGTTCACGAACCAGAGCGCCACCGTGGCCAGCGCCGTCAAGGCGTCGCGGCGTAGGGGAGGCGCCGTTCCCCCCGTGACCGCCGGGGTCGGGGTGCCGCGCGCTGCCGCCCGCGACGCCGCTCGACCCCGTGGGCGCCGGGCGCCCGACCAGGCGCGGAGCGCGCCTCCGGCATCGTGGAGGGCGAGCAACACCAGGCCGAGCGGGAACGAGATGTGAACGTTGGCCCAGACCCATCCGATCGCCGCGAGCCAGCGCGTGCGATCGGGTCCTCCCGCCCGCCGCGTCTCCAGAATCCACAGCTCGAGTGCGAAGAGAACGGCCACCAACGTCTCCGGGCGGACCTCCGACCGTATGCGGTAGACGAGCGAGCAGACGACGAGCACGACGAGCGACGTGAGTCCCCGCGCGCCCATGCGGCGCGCCGTCGCCCACAACAGCGCGAACGCCGCGAGCGTCGTGAGCCAGCGCCACGCGAAAAGCCCGGTCACTCCGGCCGCTGCCCAAATCGGCCAGATCAGCGCGCGGAAAGCCCATGAGGGCGTGACCGCCGGCGCACCGTAGGTCGGCCAGGTCCAGATCTGCTGGGTGGGGACCGCGTGCAGCCTCCAGATCTCCCGGCCGACGGCGATGTGCTGCCACATGTCGGTGTCCGAGAGCTTGAAGCTGACCGAGAGAAGGACGCAGCCGGCGGCGACGACGGCAGCCGCGAGAAAGGCCGGATGGGAGAGCGGGAGCTCAGCAGCGGGCCGCGGGGGTGGGGCCGCACCACCCGCCTGCCGAGCCGCAGCTGGCGGCCGCCCGGCGCCGCGCGGCACGATGGCCTAGACCCCCACCGCCTCCACCTTTTCGATCAGCGCGTCGAGCGCGCGCTCGACGTCGCGGCCGAGGTGGATGCGCATCACGCGGCGGCGGCGGCGCTCCAGCACCTCGTAGTCGCCTGCGGCCTGCGCGCGGATCAGCGCCGCGAAGTCGTAGCGCTCGCCGGGGATCGGGACCGGGTGGCCGTCGTCGGCTGTGAGCTGCAGGATGATCGCGCAGTTGGGTCCGCCCTTGTGAAGCTGGCCGGTCGAGTGCAGGAAGCGCGGGCCGTAGCCGAGCGTGGTGGCGAGACGGGTCGCGGCGCGGCAGGCGAGCCGCAGCCGCTGCAGTCGCTCGTGGCGCGCCGGCGTGCGGTGCAGGAAGGCGCAGAGCGCGACGTAGTCGCCGGGGCGCTCGAGGCCGAAAAGCGCGGGCAACCACTCGGCAGTGCGCTCGCGATCGGCGACTCGCGCCTCGATCGCGTCCGCGACCGAAACCGGCGCCTCGATCGCGATGCCGTCCGACTCAGCCAGCCAGTAGGTCTCGGGCGATCTCCCGGCCTCGAGCGCCTCGGTCAGGACCGCCTGCGTGGCTTGCTTGGACTCGGTCACGTTGGGCTCGTCGAACGGATCGACGCCCAGCACGGCCCCCGCGGTCGCGGTCGCGATCTCCCAGCGCATGAACTCCGCGCCGAGCGACGCCAGCGTGGGGAGGGTCCAGCGCACGACCGGATGTCCGGCTGCGCGCAGCGCGGCGAGGCGCGACTCGGTCGCGGGTGGGAAGGGGCGCTGCGTCACGGCGACGAACGCGCGGTCCGCGCCGTAGAGCGAAGGTGGTCCGAGCGGCTCATCTGCGACCGGCACGAGGCCCAAGCCGTCCTTGCCTGTGCTCTCGGCGAGAAGCTGCTCGATCCACGAGCCCAGGGCTGCCAGCTCCTCGCCGAGAACCAGCGTCACCTTGTCGCGCCCCGTGAGCGCCAGCTCGCCGAGCGCTGCGCCGAGCGCCAGGCCGGGCTTCTGCGCCGCCGACGCGCCCGCGCCGAGCTCGCGTGCCTCCGCGAGTGCTGTGTCGAGCAAAGCTTCCACGTCGGCGCCGATCAGGGCGGCGGGAACCAGCCCGAAGCACGAGAGCGCGCTGTAGCGCCCGCCGATCGTGGGCGGGTTGAGGAAGGTGCGGCGGTATCCGCGCGCCTGGGCCAGGGCCGCGAGCGGACTGCCGGGGTCGGTGATGGCGGCGAAGGAGCGGCCTGCGCGATCCCCGAGCGTGGCCCGCGTCCACTCGAAGAAGTACTTCTCGAAGGCTGAAACCTCGATCGTCCCGCCGGACTTGGACGAGACCAGGAAGAAGGTGCGGGGCAGCTCGATCCGCGACGCCAGCTCGCGCACAGCAGCGGGCGACGTGCTGTCGAGCACCTCGAGGTCGAGCGCGCCGGGTCGCACACCGAACGTGCGTCGCAGCACCTCCGGGGCGAGGCTCGAGCCGCCCATGCCGAGCAGCACGGCGTGCGTGAAGCCGTCGCCTGCGACCTCGGCCGTGAAGGCGCGCAGCGCTTCCGCTTCGCGCCGCATGAGCGTCGGCGATTCGAGCCATCCGAGGCGGTTGCGCGCCACCGCGCGGTGCGCCGGATCGTCGCCCCACAAGGAATCGTCGCGCGACCCGAGTCGGGCCGCGAAGTTCGACGCCTCCAGCTCGCGCAGGCGAGCGTCCACCGCCTTTTCGTGCGGACCGAGCGAGAATTCCACGGCGGGGGTCAGCGCGCGGCGAGCTGCGCGCGGCGCGACTCCAGCGTCTCGAGCAGCGCGTCGTACGACTTGGCGAAAGCTGCAACGCCCTCCGGCTCGAGCTGGTCGATCAGCGTCGGGAGCGGCACGCCCAGCTCCGGCAACCGGCGGAAGAGGTGCTCGGCGCGGTCGAGGTCACGCCCGATGCGCGACTCCACCGTGCCGTGGTCGTTGAACGCCGCGAGCGTCTGCGGCGGCATCGTGTTCACCGTGTCCGGCCCGATCAGCTCGTCCACGTAGAGCGTGTCGGGATAGGCCGGGTTCTTGGTGCTGGTCGAGGCCCACAGCGGCCGCTGGAGGTTGGCGCGCTTCACGTGCAGCGCCAGGAAGCGGGGCGATGAGAACTCGCGCCGGAATCGCGCGTACGCCAGGCGCGCGTTGGCAACCGCCGCCTTCCCCCCGAGCGACTCGAGCTCGGCGCGCTCGGGCGCACCCGCCGCCAGCGCCGCCACGCGCCCGTCGATGGCCTTGTCCACCTTGGAATCCACCCGCGAGACGAAGACCGACGCCAGCGAGAAGACGCCTTCGAGCGGCTGTCCGGCCGCTGCGCGCTGCTCGAGCCCGCGCAGGTAGGCGTCCATCACCTGGGCGTAGCGTGCGAGCGAGAAGATCAGCGTCACGTTGACGCAGATGCCGTCTGCGATCAGCGCCGCGATCGCGGGCAGCCCATCTGCGGTCGCCGGCACCTTGACGTAGAGGTTGTCGCGCGCCACCGTGCGATGGAGGCGGCGCGCTTCGGCGATGGTCCCGGCGGTGTCGTGCGCGAGGCGCGGGCTCACCTCGATGCTCACGCGCCCGTCGAGTCCGCGCGTGCGCTCGGCGACCGCGCGCAGCTTGTCGCACGCGAGCTGGATGTCATCGACCGCGAGGGCCTCGAACAGCGCGGGACCGCTGAGCCCTCCGCCGGCGTGCTGCGCGACCGCGCGGCCGTAGTCTTCGCTCTCCGCGATGGCGAGCTGGAAGATGGTGGGGTTCGAGGTCACGCCCACGACGCCTTCGTCACGCACCAGGCGGTCGAACTCCCCCGAGAGCAGGTGATCGCGGCGGATGAAATCGAGCCACACGCTCTGTCCGAGCGACTGGAGCTTCTCGGCACGGCTGGTCATCGGAGCCTCCGGGACAAAACGTCAGCCACGCGACGGATCCTGCGCGAGGCACACCATGCGGCCTTCCGGGTCACGACAGATCGCCATGCGGTGGCCCCACGGCCGATCCGTCGGCGGCTCCTGGAACGACACGCCTTTCGCGACCAGGTCGCGGTGCACGCGATCCACGTCCTTCACGAAGAAGTAGAGCGCGGGCTCGCCCGGCGGGCGCCACTGCTCAGGCGGCCCCGGCACAGGTGCCATGAAGCCGACGCTGGTCGTGGGCGTGGTGCGGATCGAGAGATAGCCGACCTTGGGCTCCTCGATGAAGCGTTTGAAGCCCAGGACCTCGGTATAGAAGCGCTTGATTCCGGCCATGTCATGGCTGGTGTAGTCGAGGTGATGATGCCACGCACCGATCGCGTTCGGGGCCTCGTCGGTCGCAGCGGGCTGCGCCGCCGGCTTCGCGGGCGCGGGCTGCGCATCGGGCTTGGCTGCGGCCGGCGGCGCCGCGGCTGGCTTCGGCGCCGGGCGGACCGTGGAGCGCCGCGGAGCGCCGTGAGCCGCGGGCTTCTTCGCCGCGCGCGCCGCCGTGCGCGCACTCGTGGAACGGAGCTTCTTTACTGCCATGGGCTTTCCTCTCAGGAACCTCCGTCTGTGTCTCGGGCGTCTACCACGGCTACGATGCCCCCGTCGCCGGGTCCTGCGCAAGCGCGTCCCCCGGCTAGCGGGGCAGTCGTCTTGGAGCCGGTCGCGGAATCCGCTAGGATCGCGGGTAACGGTGCGGTCGGACGGGGCCTTGGCGATCCCGCTCGAGGACTGGAGCGTATGGTGGCGTCCCACGACTACCCAAGGTGCACCTACGAACACCTGCGGACCATGAAAGCAGCCGAGGGCCTTTCGCGGCGGCGTGGCTTCGGACCGGCGCCGCCAAGCGGTTCAAGAAGGCGGAGCGCTCGATCGCGATGATATGTCATCTCCGGCTCCACGAGCGGCAACTGTGGCTATCGCCCTCTGCGTTTACTGGTCGCTCGCGCCGCCCGCCGCCACCTTGGTCGTGGCTGGCGATGGCCGCAATGATGCGCTGGATGATCAAGCCCAGCCCATGGGCGGGGGACTTGAGGGGGCGCGCGCCGGCCGGGATCTGAAGGGAACGGTTGTCGACCAGGGCGAACGGGCGATTGCTTCGGCGCGGGTCCTGGCATACACGGCGACACCCAAGCGCGGGGTGAGCACGGTTTGCGCGCACTGCTACCCGGACTGCGGGAAGCAGGCCATTACTCTCCGGGACGGCAGATTCTGCCTGTCCCGGCTTGACACCACGCTCCTGTTCAGGCTCCTGGTCCTGCCGCCCGGCCGCCTTCCTCAGTTCGTCGACAAGGTCGAGCCGTCCGACGCGGCTCTTGTGGTTCGGATCAAAGATCGTCCCCGGTTGGACAAGCGCCTTCTCATTCGTGGTCGGGTGATCGATCCAGCGGGGAACCCGATTGTGGGCGCAAGTGTCGAGCCCATCGGTCGGATGTGGCCCGGAAGGAGGAGCTTCGGTCACCTACCGGTGCTGGATCCGGTCGCCATCAGCGACCAGTATGGGAACTTCGAAATCTCCACGAAAGACACCTCGGGCGGCTACTTTCTCCGCGTCACGGCTCGAGGGTTTGCCTCGAGGATGGTGCAGAACGTCCGGGTTGGCATGGGACGTCAGCGCATCAAACTCGAGGAGGGTGCTTGGGTCGCCGGTCGAGTTCTGCGGGACAACGAGCCCCTCACGGGGGCAGTCGTAGGGATCTGTCAGTTGGACCGAGATGCAGGAAGTTTCGTGGGTGGACAGCGGCTTTCCACTGACTCAACGGGACGATTCAACTTCTTCAACGTCGTTCCGGACGACGAGCACGTCGTCTACGTTGAGACGCGGAGCGTTACCCCTTACTGGATACCAGCCGAGACGTTGAGAGTGATGGGAAGCGGTAGTCGAATGGATGCCGGTGTCCTTCGTGCCCAGACGGGAGTGGCGCTGGCCGGCCACGTCACCCTAATTGACGGTCAAAGGCTCCCCGCAGACGCGAGGGTGGTCCTCCAGCGCTTCCCTGCCCGCGATTACGTCGTCGAAATGATCGACTCAAGCGGATCCTTCGCGTTTCGCGGCGCGCCCAGAGAAACGTGCGATGTGTCGTTCGGCGTCGCAGGATACCGGCTAGTTGCCGACCAGCGGGATCTCGATATCGTGCCCCCAGGCGTGGTCCGACTCTTTCCGGATGGACGCTCCCTGGAGGTGCGTCTGGAGCCGTCCCGGCAATGAATTCGTGTGGGTCACCCAAAGAGTACAGCGTGTCACCGTACCGCCGAGTTTGGATTCGTGGCCCACCGGACAGCTGAATAGCCACCGTACAGCTTCGTGTCGCAGGAAGACTGCGGAAGGAGGTGTTCCGTGATGAGTGACAGGAAACGTTCTTGCGCTTTGTTGCCCGTGGTCCTGACCGCGGGGGTTCTCTTGAGTCACGGCCCTGCCTTTGGCCAGGCAGGATGCTACAGCTGTGGCTACAACAATACTCGCTGCGTGGACTACCAAACGTCCGGAATGTCGGGATGTGACGACAGTGGTGGCCAGTGCAATCCGTCCGGCAGCCAGCGCGGGGACACGGGCGGAGGGGGGATCCAACCGACCCGGTAAGAGAGCCGATCCATCACCGGGCCGGCATGCCGAAGGAAGAGGCGAGCGACGCGACGTTCGCGCGGCTGCTGGTTGGAGCCGTCTTCACCGTGCCCGCGGAAGGGGGGGCCGGATTGCCTTCCGCGAACGTGAGCTCAGCGATCCTTCGCGCTGCGGGCGGCGGGCTTGGTGCCAACGGCTTCGCCGCACTGGTCGCGCGTGCTCAGAGCCTGCCGCTCCAGCGGGTAGCGCTGTCGGCACGCTCTCGTCTGTGGGCGGACCAACGGGAGCGCGGCGGTACATCGTAGACGGGTCCTTCGAGTTCTCCGTGACGCTGGCTCCCGAGGTGGGCGGCCTCGGCCTCAGCGTCGCCACCCGGCCAGCTTTCCGCGCGGAATCCCGACTGCGCGAAGAGGATGTCTTCGTAGTGATCATTCCCGCCGGATCTCGCAGGATCGTCCTTTGCTTGCAGGGAGTTGCGCGACCGAGGTCGGCCGAGAGCGCAAGCGTCATTTCGTCGCTCCTTGCCTCTTCGCACGAAGACTCGGACAGCTACCGGGGCCCTGTTGGACCCCAATCATTGCGCGTCCTCCCGATATCGGACGACCGCGGGCTAGGCGCGCGGCGAACCTCTTGGGGCTCTCTCAAGATTCTCTATCGCTAGAAAGAAACACCCTTCTGCGGCCGCCTGGGATGTCTCAGGCGGCCGCCGTTATTTGGACCTTGAGCCCGAGATCCTCGAGCCGGCGGATGAGGCGAGCCGCGGCCTTGGCTCGATCGCGGCGCTCGAAGTGATCAGCGCCGAGATCGCGGTACTCGACAGCGTCTCGCAGCATGTAATAGGTCGCAGTCAGCACGCCCAAGCGGCTTGAACCAGCACGGTCTCGAGCCAGGGAGCGCCGTGCCGCGTGCGGGTCGAGCGACGCTTCCCCGCACTTTCGTCCAAGTGGGGGCAGAGACCCGCCCACGAGACTAGGTGGCCGGCGGTCGGGAAGCGATGCACGTCCACGCCGATCTCGGAGACGATGACCTGGGCGACGATGTCACTCACTCCCGGCATCGTGACCAGCAGCCGGGTGGCCCACTGAAAAGGGACCAGCAGTTCTCCGAGGCGCGTTTCGATCTCACCCACCGCGTGCTTCAGGGCATCGATCTGCCGCAGATGAAGCCGGATCAGGAAGCGATGGTGGGATGTCGCCTGACCGCGCAGCCCTTCGATCAGAGTGGAGCGCTTCGCCTTGAGCCGTCCCCGGGTGAGATCGACGAGACGTTCCGGATCCTGTTCGCCCGCGGCCAGGGCCTCGAGGATGGCCCGGCCGCTGAGCCCCAGCAGATCGCTGATCAGCCCGGTGATCTTGAGGTTGGCATCCTCGAGCACCTTCTGGATACGCAGCGTGTGTTGCGCGATCTCCCGCACCAGCTGCTTACGGGTGCGCGTCAGGTCCCGGAGCTCCAGGATCGGCGTCGGAGGAACGAAGCTGGGCCGGATCAGGCCGTGGGCCAGCAGGTCGGCGATCCACGTGGCGTCGTTCACATCGGTCTTGCGGCCGGGGACGTTGCGCACATGGCTCGAGTTGGCCAGCAGCAGCTCGCAGACGCTCT
>VBOS01000279.1 GCA_005893185.1 Candidatus Eiseniibacteriota bacterium | reverse complement strand
CAGCAGAACGTGGTAGCCGGCGGTACCGATGGGAGGAAGGAAGCGGCGGCGCTCGGCCATAGAGGCGCGAGCATAGCAGAGAGCACGGGGAGGAGCCGCGCACGATCGCAGCGCGGCCCGCGCAGTCTTGAAGCACGCGAGGCGCCCCACCCGGGCCGCCTCGCGGTTTGCTCCCTTGAAACCGGGCGATCAGGCCTGCAGCCGCTGGGAGCTGTTCTGGCCCAGAATGGCGTTGATGCGCTCGACGAGCTTGCGCGGGCTGAAGGGCTTGGTGATGTAGTCGTCGGCTCCGACCTCGAAGCCGATCTTCTGGTCCACGTTCCGGCCCTTCGCGGAAAGCAGGATCACCGGGATGCTCCGCGTCTGCTCGTCGGCCTTGAGCATCTTGCAGGTCTCGTAGCCGTCGAGCTTGGGCATCATGATGTCGAGCACGATCAGATCGGGGTGCTCGGCCCGCGCCTTCTCCAGGGCCTGCTCGCCGTCGAGCGCCGTCAGCACCTGGTAGCCTTCCATTCCCAGACTGAAATCCAGGATGTGGACGATGTAGATCTCGTCGTCCACGACCAGGATCTTGCCCTTGGCCATGATCACTCACCTCCCTGCGTGGCGGATGCGTGCTCCCATGAATCGGCGGCGCTCTCCCAGCGGGGCGTTTCGAGCTCTACGCACGCCCCCTCGAAGGCGTCTACCACTTCCGGATCGAACCGCGTTCCGGCGAGCTTGCGCAGCTCGAGGATCGCGTCCTCGCGAGAGAGCGCCTCCCGCCGGCCCTTGGCTGTCGTCATGCGCTCGAATGCATCCACGACCGCGAGAATGCGGCCACCGAGCGGGATCTCCGTGCCCTCGAGCCCGCGCGGATAGCCGCTGCCGTCCCACCATTCGTGACGCGTGAGCAGGATGGCACGCGCCGCGCTCATGCTCTCGACGTGGGAAAGGCGCGTGGCATCGGACTCGGCGGCCGCAGCCTCCACGCCCTCGGCACCGGCGGTCGCGCCCGCGGGCGCAGGCCCCTCGCCTGGCTCATCTGCGCCCGGGCCCTGAACGCTCGAAGCGAAGCTCACGAGCCCCACCTCGGATTCGGGCAAGCCGAGCGCGCGGGCCATGGCGCGGGCGACGCGAACGCGACCGGACGCCGACTCGCGCCCATGCGCCGAGTCCGCGAACGTTGAGCGCAGCGCGCGCCCCGTGCCCGCAGCTCCCGCCGTGCTCGCGGCTCCGGCCTCATCGAGCGCCGCGCTCACGCGCTCGGCGAGGTGCAGCATGAGGTGGCAGTCCTCGGCGTCGAAGGCCGTTTCGGAGATGGGATCGGTCACGTTGAGCACACCGAGCAGGCCCCGCTCGCCCTCGAGCGGCACGGACAGGAATGTCCCGGTGCGATAGAGCTCGTGCGCGGGCCCCGTGCCCTCGGGCCGCTGCGACGTGTCGCTGACGCAGACCGGGCGGCGATGCTGCGCGACCCAGCCCGCGACGCCGGTCCCGGGCTTGATCACGGCCTCGCGCACGACGCGCTCCTCGAGCCCGAGCGCCGCCTGGACCACGAGGTCTTGCCCCCCGCCCTGTGGGGCGAGGAGCGACACCACGCGCGCGTTCATCACCTGGGCCACCATCTCGACCGCCATTCTCAGGACGTCCCCGTTTCCGCTTTCCGACTCCAATCCGGGCCGCAGCAACACCCGCGGACCGGTGCGGCGCGGCAGGATCACCGTGAAGCGCGATCCCTGGCCCGGCGCGCTCTCCGCGAACACACGCCCGCCGTGCCACTCCACGATCGATCTGCAGATCGCGAGCCCCAGGCCTGCGCCCCCGTAACGATGGATCACCGAGGAATCCACCGCGTGGGAGCGCCCGAAGATTCGCTGCAGCAGCGCCTCGGGAATGCCCGCGCCGCTGTCTTCGACCTGGAGCGTCACGTCCCGCGCATCCCCGAACAGCCGCAGCGTCACGCGCCCTCTCGGGGGCGTGAACTTGACCGCATTGCCCCCGAGATGGAGCACGAGTTGCGTGATCTGGTCGCGATCCGCGTCCATCCGGGTATCGGCCGCGTCGATTTGGGCCTTGAGATCGACTTGCGCCGCCTCCGCTGCGGGGGCCAGGAGCCCGGCCGCCTCGTCGAGCACAGCCGCGACGTCCACGCTCTGGCGCCAGCCGCTCGCTCTCCTCGCGGAGGATGGCGAGGAAGCGACGCTGCAGGTCGAATGGGATCTCGTCCTCGCGCGCCGCGAGCATGGTCTCGACGTGCGCGCGGATGGCTGCGAGCGGCGTGCGCAGCTCGCGGGAGACCGTTGAGATGAAATCGTGCTTGAGGGAGTGCAGCTCCTGCGCCCGCCGCCCGGAGACTTCGAGATCGCGGCTGTGGAGCTCGAGCTGCCGGACGAGGGCCGCGTTCTCGATCGAGGCTCCGGCGAGGTTTCCGAGGACCTCGAGCAGCCCGACCGTCTCGAGCGACGGCACCATCCCGTCCTCGGGATCCTCCACCGAGAAGCAGGCCACCAGCTCGCCAGTTCGCCCGTAGATCGGGACCAGCAGCACGTCGCCCGGCCGCCATTCGGCGCCCTCGCGGGCGCCACCCTCCGCCCCGGCGGGCGCGGGCAGCGTACCCTCGCCGTCGCCGATGAAGTACGAGCTGCTGACCTTGGATCCCTCGTGGAGCTGAGACAGCAGTTGCTGGAGACGCACGTCCTCGCTCTCGATGGCGGCGCGCGTCGCATCGTCCACGCCGGCGAAGGCGCGTGCCGCGATGCGGTCGGTGTCGGGCTCGCGCACACGCACGACCACGACGCGGAACCCCATGCGGTGGCACAGCGTTTCCGCGAGCCTCGCGAGCACGGTGTCGAGATCGAGCGCGGCACCGATCGCGCAGATGTCCTGGAGGAGAAGCTGGAGGAGCTGCGTGCGCTTGCGGCTCTCCTCCACCTGGCGGAAGTAGAGCCGGCTCAGGCGCTGCTTGGCGGACTGGAGGTCGGTCATCTCCGCCCGCAACGCCTCGACTTCGCCTGCGGCGGGAGGCTCCGCTGCCGGTGGAGATGCGGGGGCGGCCACGACCGGGGAATGCCCGGGCGGAGGGGCCGCGCCGGGCGCCGGCCGCGCCGGGGCGGTCGCAAGCGAAATGGACGCGGGGATCGGCACGAGTTTGGCAGGCGGAGCGGGCTCAGCCGGCGTGGGCGGAGCCGGCGTCGCGCCCGACGCGGAGAGCGCGGGCCCGGCGGGCGGCGCGGCCGAGCCGGGCGAGGCGGGCGAGGCCGAACCCGTGGGGCTCACGACAGCAGCGGCGGCTTCCCTCTTGTATCTCCGCAGCTGCTGCATCGCGCGATCCAGCTCCATTCGGAGCTTGGCCTCGACCGGATTCGACTCGAGCTTCTTCGACTTGGCCTTCAACGGCCGCCCCCGCCTCCCAAGGCGAGCTGGAACGCATCTACCACCTCGGGATCGAAGTGCCGTCCCGCTTCGCGGCGCAGCTCCCCGATCGCCTGCGCCTGCGGCAGCGGCGGGCGATACGGCCGCCCGTGGGTCATGCTCTCGTACGCGTCGACCACCGCCAGAATCCTCGCGCCCAGCGGGATGTCGCCGCCCGACAGCCCGCGCGGGTAGCCGGTTCCGTCCCAGTGCTCGTGATGCGCGAGGATCACGTCGCGCACGGCGCTCGCGTACTCCAGGCCGCGGATCAGCTCGAGCGTCGTCTCCGGATGCCGCTCGATCTCCTGGCGCTTCTCCGAGTCGAGCTTGCCGGGGTGGTTCACCGCCTCCTGGAAGCGCGTCATGCCGAGGTCGTGAATGCTGGCGACGTAGCCGACGAGATCGATCCCGGCTTCGGACATGCCGAGCTGGCGGGCCGTTGCCCGCACCAGGTGAATGCGGTTGCGGCCGCTGAGCAGACCGTCGCGCCGCAGCTGCGTGACCGCGCGCACCGCCTCCAGCGCCTCGTCCACCACGCGTGGGCTGTCGGGATGGGCGATCGCGCGCTCGACGGCGCTGCCCACGCGCTCCACCAGCGCCGTCAGCACCGCCAGGTCATCGTCGTCGAACGACTGGCCCGAGATCTTGTTGTTGACGTTGATGACTCCGACCACCTCGCCTTCGACGCACAGCGGCACGCACAGCAGGGACTTGGTCGTGTACTGCGGATGGTTGAGGCGGCTGAAGCGCCGGTCGGTCTCGATGTCGTTCACCAGCAGCGGACGGCCCCAGGCTGCGACCGAGCCCGCGACGCCGGCGCGCACCGCCGTGCGACGGCCCTGGAGCTTCTCGCCATCGAGGCCGCGCCAGGCCGCGATGAAGAGGTCGCCGTGGTCCGGATCCACCAGCATCAGCGAGACGATCTCCGCGTCCATCGCGGCCGCGACCATGTTCACGGTGCCCTGGCACAGCTCGCGCAGGTCGCCTCGCCCCCAGATGCGCCGCGCGGTGCGGCGCGCTCGGGGGGCTGCGAGCTGGCGGCTCGGCAGCGCGACGCACAGGCGCGTGCCGTGGGGCTCGGCGGACTGGGCCCAGATCCGGCCGCCGTGCAGCTCGACGATGCCGTGGGCGATCGCGAGCCCCAGACCCGTGCCCTCCACCTCCTCGTCGCGCTGGCGGCGCGCACGGTAGAAACGCTCGAACACGTGCGGCAGATCCTCCGGCGGGATCCCGGGCCCCTGGTCCTCGATCTCGCACAGGAACTCGTCGCCGCTCACGCGTGTCACGATGCGAACGGTGCCCCCGAGGGGCGAGTACTTGACCGCGTTTCCCACGAGGTTGATCAGGAGGCGGCGCACCAGGTCGGGGTCGGCCTCGACCACGAGACCGGGCTCGAGCTGGGGCCTGAGCGTGATCTTGCGCTCCATCACGCTCGGCAGCAGACCCTCGAGCATCTCGGTGACGAGTCGTTCGATGTCGAAGCGCGCGAGCCGAAGCGGGCGCTGTCCGGCCTCGAGCCGCGAGAGATCGAGCACGTCGCTCACGAGGCGGGCCAGCCGGTCGCACTCGGAGTTGATGATGCTGAGGAAGCGCTCGCGCGGCGCGTGCGGATCGGAGAGATGGTCGAGCATGGCCTCGGTGTAGGCCTTGATCGCGGTGAGCGGGCTGCGGATCTCGTGGGCCACGACCGACATCAGGGTCGATGATGCCTGCTCGCCGTCGCTGCGCTGCTTCTTGAGCGCCTGGACGCTCTTGCGCTCCTCCTCGAGCTCGCGCCTGAGCTGGGTGCGCTCCAGCGCCAGGGCCAGCGCATCGCCCAGCGTCTGCAGGAAGGTTCGGGTCACGCTCCCGAAGGCCCGGGGAGAAGCGAAGCTCACCAACATCAGCCCGAGGGCCGCGCCGTTCGAGACGAGCGGCACCGTGGCGAGCGCTCCGGGGGCCCCGTCCCACAGCGCAGCCTCGCGCGAAGCTGAAGCGCCGCCCTGACCCTCGTCGAACACCGGCTGCTCGTGGCGCATCGCCCATTCCGCCGGACCGCCGGGCTCGGGCAAGTACCGGGCCTCCTCGCCGGTCGGATCCAGACGCCTGAGCGCGCCGCTCCTCGGCTCGAGCCGCAACAGCCGGTAATCCGACGCGCCGAGCGCTGTGCGCGCGCAGTCGCCTGCGATGGCGCACGCCGTGGCCGGCTCGCCTGTGCTGCGCAGGCCGAGGATCGCCTGCGCCAGGAGCCCGAGCGATTGGCGCGCCAGGACTTCTTCGCCTTGCGCCTGCGCGGCGCCGCCCGCCCCCGGCTTCACGCGACGTCCTTCTCGGCCTCGGCTGAGGCGTCCGCAGAGCGGCGGCGCTCTCCCACCACCACGCTGCCCGGGATGCCCTTGCCATGCGCCTTCAGCTCCTGCGCGATGTCGATGAGTTGGGCCAAGTGCGAGACCGCCTGGCGGTTGGTCCTCACCATCGCGATGGTCACGCTCATCAGCGGGAAGCGCTCGATGGCGTGGCGCCGGTTGCGAACCTCGACGTAGCTGCGCTCCAGGTCGTCGGGGTCGTACAGGGTCTTCACCGCCTCGACGAACCCCGCGATGATCGCCTCGCCCAGCGCTTCTGCGTCCTCGGGCGTGGTCAGCAGCACGAAGTCGTCGCCGCCGATGTGCCCGATGAAGTTGCTGGACCCGCCGAAGCGGTGCGCGGTCTCGACCAGGATGCGCGCCAGCGACTGGATCGCCTGGTCGCCGCGCGCGTAGCCGTAGTAGTCGTTGAAGGCCTTGAAGTAGTCGATGTCCACCTGGAGCATGGCGAACGGCTTCTCCAACGCCAGGCGCCGGGCCAGCTCCTCGTTGATCGAGACGTTGCCGGGCAGCCCCGTCAGCGGGCTTGCAGCGCGCTGCTGGCGGCTCCAGCTGAGCGCGTTCCGGACGCGCAGCAGCAGCTCGCGCCGCTCCCACGGCTTGCTGATGTAATCGTTGGCTCCGCCTTCGAGACCCTGCAGGCGGCCGTCGATCTCGGCCCGGGCGGTGAGCATGATGATGGGGATGTGATGCGTGGCAAACGTGCCGCGCAGCCTGCGGCACACCTCGTAGCCGTCCACGTGGGGCAGCATCACGTCGAGGAGCACGAGATCGGGCAGGGCCTTGAGGGCGACGTCGAGTGCCTCGCGCCCGTCCTTGGCGGTCAGCACCTGGAAGCCTTCGGTCTCGAGCTGAATCCGCAGCACGTCGCGAAGGTTGATCTCGTCCTCGACCACCAGGACCTTCTGCTTGGTCACTTCCACTCGAAGCCCTCACTCGGCGGTGCGTAGCTGCTGCGGATTCGGCCGAATGCCTTGAATCGCAAGGCGTATGCCCGCGCACCGGCCGGTGACCGGCGTGGTGCGGTCTCGCGGAATCCTTCGCAGTGCTCAGGGAATCAACGACTTGCGCGATGGGCCGCGCACGGCCGTCCGCGCTCCCCAGCCGCCCGGCGTGNTGGCCGCTCCGCGAGCGCCTCGCGACGCGCGGGGCGGCTCAGTCGTTGTCGGCCGGGAGGCCGGATTCCTCCAGCGATGCCACCACGGTGAGGTCCGTGGCCGGGATGCCGCGCTCGATGAGCCGGGCACCGAGATGGGCGATCATCGCCGCGTTGTCGGCACAAAGGCGCGGGGAGGGAACGCGGAGCGCAACGCCCAGCCGCGCGCATTCATCGGCGAGCCGGGTGCGGAGCGCGCCGTTGCACGCGACGCCGCCGCCCAGCGTCAGCGCGCGCGCGCCGGTCTGCTCGAGCGCGCGACGCGTCTTCCCCGCCAGCGTGTCGAGCACAGCGGCCTGGAACGAGGCCGCGACGTCGGCCAGCCACGCGCGCGGGTAGGGCGGCGGCCCCGCTTCGGCCGCCACCCGCGCGACCGCCGTCTTGAGCCCCGAGAACGAGAAGTCGCAGCCGGGTTGGCTCAACATCGGGCGCGGGAAGTCGTAGGCCGCGGCATCGCCTTCCCTCGCCAGGCGCTCGATCGCGGGGCCGCCCGGGAAGCCCAGGCCCAGGAGCTTCGCCACCTTGTCGAACGCCTCGCCCGCCGCGTCGTCGCGCGTGCTGCCGAGCCAACGATAGCGGCCCAGGTCGAGCACGGAGACCAGCTCCGTGTGCCCGCCCGAGACCACGAGCGAGACCGCGGGCAGCGGGCTCTCGCCGTGCTCGAGCGTCGCTGCGTGCAGGTGGGCCTCGACGTGGTTCACGCCGACCACCGGGATCCCGAGCGAGAGGCCGTAGGCGCGCGCGAACGCGACGCCCACCACCAGCGAGCCGACCAGGCCGGGCGCGCGCGTGACCGCGATCGCCGTGAGCTCGTCCGGGCTCACCGCCGCCTCGGCCAGCGCCTGGCGCACGAGCCGCGGCAGCAGCTCGAGGTGGGCGCGCGAGGCCAGCTCCGGGACCACGCCGCCGTAGAGGCGATGCACGTCCTGCCCCGCGATCAGGTGCGAGCGCAGCCGCGCCCCGCCCTCGAGCACCGCCGCCGAGCAGTCGTCGCACGAGGTCTCGATCCCGAGCACGAGCCGCGCGGCGCTCCGGTCGGGCCGTGCCGCGCGCGCGGCGGTCGCGCCAGCTTCGGCTGCCGCCCCAGGCCCCGATGCGGCACGCGCATCGGCGCTCACCCCGTGCCCTCCGGCTCGAGCGCGGCTTCGAGCCACGCCAGATACTTGGGCGCCCCGGCCGCGACGCGGACCGCGACGCACTCCGGCGTCTCGTAGGGGTGCAACTCGTGGAGGCGCGAGACCAGAGCGCTCCAGTCCTGCTTGCGTGTCTTCAGCAGGGCCACGACCTCGCGGGCGTCCTCGACCTCGCCCTTCCATCGATAGAGCGAACGCGCCCCCGGCAGCAGGTTGCCGCATGCGATCAGTCGCTCCGGTCATGGCGACTCTCCAGGTGCGCCCGGTGGGCGAGCGGTCGCCGTTCGCGCCCGGTCGCGCGGGAAAACGGCTGCGGGCGCGAGTGTATTCCCGCGGGCGCGCGAGCCCAAGCTGCGGCCGCCGGGACGCCCGCCCGGGTGCGCCGGCGAAGCATCGCGGCGCCTCCTCAAACACCGAGCCCGCGCCCGGCGCAGATGCCGAGACACGGGCTCGTGGGATCGGGGCGTCGCCGCCCCAAGGGTCGCTCTACTTCGAGGTCGACGTCGACATGTGCTTCTTCGCCGTCTTCATGTTCTTGCTGACCTGCGTCTGGTACGTCTTCATCTGCTCGGGCGTGAGGACCTTGGAAAGCGCCTCCTCACGGTCCTTCATGATCGTCTGCATCGAGGCCTTCATCTTCGCCTTGTCGCCGGCCGCCTCCGTCTTCGCATCCGCCATCTTCTTGTACGATTCCATCATGGCGGATTCGAACTGAGGCGACTGCTCGTCCGTGAGCTTCAGTGTCATCTTCCACTTGGCCAGCGCTTCCTTGGCCATTTCCTCCGGGGACTTCGCGCTCGCGGACTTCGTCGAAGCGGGCTTGGCCGCTGCTTCCGTGCCTGCACCCTGAGCGAATACGGTCGAAGCGAACGCAACCAGGACCAGCGGGATCAAGACCAACCGGACCAACTTCATGGCATACCTCCCTGATTCCCAACGCGCGTGCGGTCGGACGAGCAGGAATGCTCCTCGACCGGGTTTCCGAGCCTAGCCCTTCTTCGGCTCGCTCTTTGCCTCCGACGACTTCGACGAGGATGACTTCACCGTCACGTGGCCCTTCAGCTTGTCGAACTCCGCCTGCGTCACGATGCTCTTGCTGACCAGCTCGTTCGTCCCCTTGAACGGGCGGCCGCCGATGATTTTGTCGGCGGTCTCGTCCGTGATCCCCGGCAGCTTGGTGAGCTGCTCCTTGGAGGCCGAGTTGAGGTTCACCTTCGGCGCGGACTTGTGGGTCGAGCTCGAGTGGTGCGCGGTCGTCGTCGATCCTGTGGCCGGCTTGGCTGCCTCGTCCGCGAACGCCACGAGCGGGAGCGCGAGCGCTGCGAGCGCGGCAACCAGGATGATTCTGGACTTCATGTGTGACCTCCATGGAGGGCGTGCGTGACGGCGCCGCCCCGCCCTCCGGGGGGCGGCGCCGCGTGAACCCTAAGGACTACTTGCTCGCGACGGACGGCTGCTTCGCGATCACGTGCGCCGAGATCGTCTTGTACTCCGCCTCGGTCACGATCTTCTTGCTCACCAGCTCGTTCTTCCCCTTGAACGGACGGGCCGCGATGATCTTGTCGGCGGTCTCCTCGGTGAGGCCCGGCACCTTCGCCAGCTGCTCCTTGGTCGCGGTGTTGAGGTCGACCTTCGAGCTGGACGAGTGGTGAGATGACGAGTGGCTCGAGGACTTGGCATGGCTGGCCGTGGGCTGCGAAGTCGCTGACGCCGCCGATTGATCGGATGCGGCGGACGGCGCGGCCTTCGAGGCATCGCTGCTCGAAGACGACGACGAGCCCTGCGCGGCCGCGAGCAACGGCAACGCGAGCAACCCAGCGAGCAACGTTCCGAGGATCAGATTCCTGCGGTTCATGTTCCACCTCCAGAGGAGAGCCATGAAGGACACGCCGTCGCGCTCTCCATGCGACGGGCGGCGGCGCCGCCGAGCGGCGGCGCCGTGACTACAAATGGGAGTGCGGACCGCCGGACCGGATCCCGCGCGGGGTCGCTCGAGGCGCGCGAAGCGGGCACGCCACGGTCAGCCTCGGGGGGCGGAGGGGCCGCAGGGAATGAAAGCCGTTGGGTTCGAGAGGAGCGCGCGCGCGGAGGGAACGTGGTGCGGCGCGCGAAGGGAGGAATCGACGCGATTGGACGAGACCTTGGCGGACCGCGGGCCTCGTTCGCCTCGTGTCCTGGATCCAGCGCATGAACGTTCTCTTCCGGTGCCACGGACGTCGTGCTCACGGCCAGCGTCGCGCTGGCGCGGGGCAGCGCAGCCGCCAGCCGCCAGCCGCCGCCCGAGGAAACCTGATGTGCGGGCCGCACCAGCACCGGCAGCGCGGCGCGCGGATGGTTCTCGCGCGCGGGCGCGCTTGGCGCCGGCGCGTTCCCCGCGGGCCGCAGCGCGCCCAGGTGGGCGTGCAGCTCGGGCGTTGCGTGCCGGCGGCTCGCGTGGCGCATGGCGAGGCCGCGATGCGGGTGACGGTGGAGGGGGCGCGCGGGGGTGGCGGTGTGAAGGGCCGGGCTTCCCGTGGCGCGCGCGGTGCGAGGAAGCGCGGAAGCGGCGCGGGCGATGCGTTCTCCCGCAGAGCCCGACACCGTGCCGCCGGCCTCCGACCCGGGCGAAGCTTCGCTGCACAGCTTGGTCGCGGCCAGCGCCGCCTGATGCTCGTCGCAGCGCAGCGCGTTCGCGGCCTCGGTCGCCGAGAGACACTCTTCGCTCTGAGCGACACGCGGCGCACCGGCGAAAAGCAGCGCCGCGAAGATGGCCGCAAGCACCGCCCGCTCTCTCGTTCTCAAGCTCTGTACACTCCCGGTCGTAGTCCTGCGCGGGCGAGCCTCATTCGACGGCACGGGCGCGCGATTCCTCGGTTGCACTCTACCCTATTCGTCTCCCGTCCGTGCTTTATGCATCGGCAAATTGTGCGGCCGGCC
>VBOS01000278.1 GCA_005893185.1 Candidatus Eiseniibacteriota bacterium | reverse complement strand
GGCTCGAAGGGCGGATGCCCTTCGACCCGCGCCGCGGCCGGAGCGAGACTCTACACCCCGGGAACCACGGAGGTCAGCGCGGGCGGTCGGGATCGTCGCGATCACGCCGTTCGGGCCGGGCGGACCCGTCGGCAGCCAGCGACGAGACGATCATCGACCCGGCGGCGAGCGAGTCGGAGCCGCGAGCGATCACCTCCCAGCCTGGCTTCCCGCCGCGCCCCGGCGCGCTCCAGCGATAGATCCAGAACCCGAGCCTGCGAGCCTCGCGCACGTCGGCGATGTCACGGAAGAGCAGGCCGGGGCCACCCTTCCTCACCCACGCTTCGACCATCCTCACCCTTCCGTCGGGGCCGACCAGCACCTGGAGGTACGCATAGCGCGGATCGCGCAGGGTCCACATCTCCTGCTCGACGCCCGGTCCGGCCTCGCGCTCGCGGGCCTCCGTCTCCGTCGCGCGGACGCCGATCCTCGCGAGCCGGGCGTGCGCCTGGTTCACGCTCAGGCCGAGGGTGATGCCGGCCACGCCGCGCGGAAGTTCACCGGCCGCGGCCGGAAGGGCGAGGGCCAGGAGGAGGACGGCCGCCGGGAGGGCTCGATGCATTCTGGTCCCCACAGGCTCACCTGCCCCGGTGGCCGCGCCCGACGTTGGCGTGGCCACCGGCGGCGAGGGTGGGCGGGTCTCAGTTCAGCCCGACCACGAAGACGCCGCGCTTCTGCTTTCCGGCAACCATCCGAACCAGGTAGGTGCCCGGCGCCAGCCGGCGGCCCGACGCCTCGAGGAGCGCGAACGGCACCTGATAGCTGCCGGGTCCAGCCTCCTGATCGACCAGCGTCCGTACGCGCTGGCCCGCCACGTTGAGGACCTCGATCCGTACCGGGGATCGCTCGGCGAGCGAGTAGCGCAAAGTCGTGGCGCCGCGGAACGGATTCGGGCCCGCGAGCCCGAGGCTGAAGGTGAGCGGGGTTACGTGAGCGAACGTCTCGGCGAACGGCGCCTCGGTTCCGTCCGGATGGACCCCGGAAAGCCGGTAGCAGACATCGCCCGGGGGGACCGACGGGTCGTGGTAGCGGTACGTGGCCCCGGAGACCGGGATGGTCCGGGGATTGACGCGCTCGGTCGCCGTTTCCGGCGTAGGCCCGCGGTACAGATTCCAGCCGGCCACCCCCTCGACCGCGGCAGTCGACCAGACCAGGTCGACGCCATCGCCCGCGGTGGCGGCCTCGAAGCGCTCGACCAGGGTGGGCGTCGGGAGAGAGCAGGTGTAGTTCGTCACGCACTCGACCGACCCGGGGAGGTCCGAGTCGGTGGCCGTCCAGGTCACGTGGTCTAAGGGCCTGGGCGCACAGTCCGGAGGCAGGCGCAGTGTCTTGGTGACGGTTACCGACTGCCCGGGGCCGAGCGCGGGGATCGCGGTGAACGAGGCCCCTCCCACCAGCCAGCCGTTGCTGTCGTTGATGCTCGCGACGACTGTGCGGGTCGCGGTGCTCGGGTTGGTGACCGTGTAGCTGACGGTGTGGTCGCCGGGCAGGACCATCGCGTCGCGTTCA
>VBOS01000282.1 GCA_005893185.1 Candidatus Eiseniibacteriota bacterium | reverse complement strand
GCGGGGCCTTCCGCGAGTGCAAACGGGGTCATGTCGGCGATTCTGAAATCGCGCTTGGGCACGTCCTCCTCCTTCGGTTCCGGACCTGATTCCCAGGTCCTCTTCGCCCGTCCGGGTGGGCTCCCTCGGTCCGTCGGGACGAATGATGCCGGCCGGGGAGCGCTCGGGAGGCTACCGGGCGGTTAATACGGTGTTACTTCGGGCGGGAGACGGGGGGCGCTTCGGGCGAGGTTGGGGATCATTTCCGGAGCCGCTTCGTGGAAGAGACGACGACCGGCTGTGCAGCCGCTTCGGCTGCGAAGGAATTCCGGGACGACCTTGTGAAATCCAAAGTGCCCGCTTAGATTTTCCGCATGCGCTTCGTCCCGCGTCCCCCCGGCGCAGCTGCGGGCGCGCGCGGAAATTGGCTCGCCGCCCTGTCCCCCGGCCGGATGCGCTGCGGCTCCTGATCATGCCGCTCCCGCCCCATCTCGAGCGCCTGCTGGACGAGTGCGACGTCATGCCGTTCAAGTCGTCGGGCCCGGGCGGGCAGAAGAAGAACAAGACGCAGTCCAGCGTGCGCGTCCGCCATCGTCCGACCGGGATCACGCGGATCGCGACCGAGTCGCGCTCCCAGGGCCGCAACCGCGCGCTCGCGCTCGAGCGGGTATGGAAGGAGCTGCAGCGCCGGGCCACGAAGCGCAAGCCGCGCGTCGCGACGCGGCCCCACTCCGGGGCCGTCGAGCGGGGACTAGGAGCGGGGGGCGGGCAATCGCAGCGATTGCATCAGCCCCTCGCGAAATCATCGCCCGACGCGCTCTCGTCGGCGTGGTGCTTGATGATGCGCGCTTCGGCGATGAACACCACCTCCTCGGCGACGTTGGTCGCGAGGTCGGCGATGCGCTCGAGATTGCGGGCGACGAGCACCAGCTCCAGCGCACGCGTGATCGTCGATGGGTCCTCGATCATGTAGCTCAACAGCTCACGGAACACCTGGCGGTTGAGATCGTCCACCTCGTCGTCGCGCCGCACCAGCTGCCGCGCGCTCTCCCCGTCGCGCCGCACGAAGTCGTCGAGCGCCTGGTTCAGCATCCCGATCGCAACGTCGGCCATGCGCGGGATGTCGACGAGCGGCTTGAGCATCGGCTTCCCCGCGAGTCGAAGCGCGCCGCCCGCGATGTTCACGGCATGGTCGCCCACGCGCTCGAGATCGTTCGAGATCTTGAGCGCAGCCGTGATGAAGCGCAGATCGGTCGCGAGCGGCTGCTGCAGCGCGAGGAGTCGGAGGCAGCTCTCCTCGATGTCGATCTCGAGGCGGTCGATCGCGCGGTCGTCCTCGAACACCTGCTGGGCCACGATTGGATCGCGCCGTCGCAGCGCGTCGATCGACTTGCGCACGATCGCCTCCGCTCGTCCTCCCATGAGGAGCAGGTGCTCCTTCAGCTCCTTCAGCTCCTGCTCGAAGTGCCGTTCCACTGTGGTTCCTCGTCCTTCCGCGCGCGGGAAATCAGCCGAAGCGCCCGGTGATGTACTCCTCGGTGATCTTCTTCGCCGGACTCGTGAACAGCCGGCGCGTGGTGTCCACCTCCACCAGCTCGCCCATCAGCATGAAGGCGGTGTGATCGGAGATGCGCGCCGCCTGCTGCATGTTGTGGGTCACGATGACGATCGTGTAGCGCTCCTTGAGATGGAGAATCAGCTCCTCGATCCGGGCGGTGGCCGTGGGGTCGAGCGCCGAGGCCGGCTCGTCCATGAGGATGACCTCGGGCTCGACCGCGAGGCAGCGCGCGATGCACAGCCGCTGCTGCTGGCCGCCTGAGAGCTGGAGAGCCGAGCGCTCCAGCCGGTCCTTCACCTCGTCCCAGATCGCTGCGCGCTTGAGGCTCGCCTCGACCCGCGCCTCGAGCTCGGTTCGGCGGCGCACGCCGAGCAGGCGGAGTCCGTACGCGACGTTGTCGAAGATGGACTTTGGAAACGGATTGGGGCGCTGGAACACCATCCCCACCCGGCGGCGCAGCCCCACCACGTCGGTCGCGTGAGAGAGCACGTCCACCCCTGAGACGTGCAGCGCGCCCTCTGTGCGCACGCCCCCGATCAGGTCGTTCATGCGGTTGAAGGAGCGCAGCAGCGTGCTCTTCCCGCAACCGGAAGGACCGATGATCGCCGTCACGCTGCGGTCCTCGACCTCGAAGCGGATCGCCTTGAGCGCCTGATGCCGGCCGTAGTAGAGGCTGAAGTCTCGGGCCGAGAGGCGCGGCGCGGCGGAGGTCGCGGCCGAAGGCCGCGGCGCGACTTCCTCCGCCGCGCCCGGCGCCTCGGCTGGTGGCGCGTCATGCGCGACCGCCGGCGGCGCGACGGCCGGCCGCGCCGCACCATCTTCGAACCACACCATGGGCAACGGCGCGGGCCCACGCGCAGCTTCGGGCGGTGCGCCCCCAGCTGCCGCTCCGAGTGCCTGTTCCGCGCTCATCGAGACCCCGCCACGCGCCGTGTCGTGATCCTCATCAGCGCGGAGATCGTCGCGATCACCAACAGGAGCACCAGCGCCCCGGTCCACGCCTGGCGGTTCCAGTCGTCGTAGGGCGCGCGCGCGTAGTCGAAGATGAAGACCGGGAGCGAGGCCATCGGCTGATCCAGCGCCAGGGACCAGAAGCGGTTTCCGAGCGCGGTGAAGAGGAGCGGCGCGGTCTCACCGGCTGCGCGCGCCAACGCCAGCATGATCGCAGTCGCGATCCCGCTCCATGCTGCCGGCACAACGACCGACTGCAGCACCCGCCAGCGCGGCGCGC
>VBOS01000276.1 GCA_005893185.1 Candidatus Eiseniibacteriota bacterium | reverse complement strand
CGCGGCACGGCTGGAAGGGCGTGTGGCTCGCGCTACGGCGGCTCTTGCGCTGCCATCCGTTCGGCGCGAGCGGCTACGACCCGGTGCGATGATGATGGATCGCCGGACCATCCTCGCGATCGCGCTCTGCGTCCTCTTCCTCCTGTTCTACCCCCAGCTCATGCGCTGGGCGGGTCTCGGGCGCTACATGGAGCCGCAGCGGCGCAGCGCAGTTGCGCCGGCCGACACGTCGCGCGCGCGCCGCGCCGGCCTGCCCGGCAGCGCAGGCGCGGGCGCAGCCGGCCAGCCGGGTGCGACGCAGACCGGATCGCCCGCGGGCGCCGGCTCGCATGAGCTGGCACGCATCGCCACGCCCCCGCCGGCAGGGGCGGCGCCCGAGCGATTGATCCAGGTCGAGACGCCGCTCTACCGGGCGACCTTCTCCACCCGGGGCGCGCGTCTCACATCGATCGCGCTCAAGCACTACGCGTCCGCGCAGAAGCTCACAGGCAAGGGCCACGTGCACCCCAGCCGGGCCGGCGAGTACCCCGAGGCCGCGTGGGTGACGCTCGGGGGCGAGCCTACCTTCGGCTTGGACCTCGGCTCGGGCGAAGGCCTCGTATCGCAGGCGGGGGCGGACTATGCCGAGAGCGAGAGCCTCGACGCATCGGGGCAGATCCGTGCCCTGACCTTCACGCTGCGCGACAGCTCGGGGCTGGTCGTGCGCCAGACCTATCGCCTCAGGCCCGGAGACTACGCGCTCGATCTCGCGGTCGAGATGACGGGCGTGCGCGCCGACCCGAGGCTCACCGACTACTCGCTCACGGCGCGCTCATGGCCGCTTGTGACCGAGGCCACGCTGCCGACCGACCTGCGCTCGCTGCGCGCGACCAGCCTGGTCGGCGACAACCTCCATCGCGAGCACGCGCCCGGGCTCTTGAAGGGCGCGCGCGCCTTCGACGGCAACGCGGCGTGGGCGGCTGTGCAGACCCGCTACTTCATCGGCGCGGTGGCGCTGGTGGATGGCCCCGCGCGCGGCGTGCGCTCAGCGGCCGAGCGCCGCATCCTGAGCGCGGAGGATCTCGCGATCCTCGGGCCCCAGGCGCGCCCCGAGCAGGAGCTGGTGGCGAACTCGCTGGTGGTCGGGCTCCCGAGCCCCGAGCATCCCGTGCATCGCTACCTGCTCTACTTCGGCCCCAGCGAGTACTTCGGGCTCTCGCGCTACCACCTGCGCCTCGACCGCGCGGTGGACCTGGGCTGGAGCTGGATCCTCCCGTTCAGCTCCCTGCTGCTGCGCCTGATGAACTGGCTCTTCGCCCTGGTGCGCAACTACGGGGTCGCGATCATCGGGCTCGCAACTCTGGTGCGGGTCGTGCTCCACCCGCTCAACATGTCGAGCATGAAGAGCATGCGCAAGATGCAGAGGCTCCAGCCCGAGGTGGAGCGCATCCGCGCCAAGTACAAGAACGACGCCACGACGATGAACACAGCGGTCATGGCGCTCTACCGCGACAACAAGGTGAACCCCGCGGGCGGCTGCCTGCCCATGGTGCTGCAGATGCCGCTGCTGCTCGGGCTCTACCAGGTGCTCTTCAACGCCATCCAGCTCCGGCAGGCGCCGTTCGTAGGCTGGATCAGCGACCTCTCGGCGCCCGACGTGCTGCTCAGCGTGGCGGGATTCCCGCTGCGGCTGCTGCCGGTCCTGATGTCGGGCTCGGGGCTGCTCCAGCAAAAGCTGACGCCGAGCGATCCGCGGCAGGCGCCGACCATGTACATGATGAATGTGATGATGCTGGTGTTCTTCTACAATCTGCCGTCCGGGCTGGTGCTCTACTGGACGGTGATGAACCTCCTGACCGCGCTCCAGCAGTGGCTGCTGCTGCGCGAGGACGGAGCCGTGACGACGGTCGCTGCACCCGCGGTCGTCCCGGCGGTGGGGAACGAGGGGCGGCGGCGCGGAGCTCGGCGCTGAGGCGGCCGAGCGGAATCCGGGCCGGGGCGCGGGCTCGGAAACACTCGTGGTCTCAGGGAAGGCGGAGAAGTAATGTGGGGGTCCACATCGCGGGCGCTGAAGCCGATGCGGGAGGAGCCGGCTCGCAAGAGAGACATCGGCTCGCCTCACGCCGCCCGCGGATCATTCACGGTTCGCGAGGCCTAGGGCGGGAGTCTACGATCGCACGCATCTTCCGCCGCGCCGCAGAGCGAGGTTCGTCATGACACGACCAGGATCCAAGCCGGGTTCCATCTTCGAAGGCCGCACGCTGGACGACGCGGTGCGCAAGGGGCTCGAGGCCCTCGGCCTCTCGCGCGCCGAGGTGATGATCACCATGCTCGAGGAAGGCTCGGGCGGGTTCCTCGGGCTCGGCGCGCGGCCGTACAAGGTCCGCATCATGCCGCGCCCCGGCGGACCGATTCAAGAGCCCGCCGAGCGCACGGGCGGCGGGCGCCGCGATCGCGGGCGCGAGGGGCGCGGTGGCGGTCGCGAGCGTCGCGAGCACAGGGGCGGCGACGGACGCCGCGAGGCTGGCACCGGGCGCGATCGCTTCCGGGGCGAGCGGAAGGGCGGCGGCGACCGCCCGGCCGTGGGCCCGCCGGCGCGGGTCGAGCGCGGTGGGCCGACGACGCAGCGCCCACGGGACGGCGAGCGCGCGGCGGGCTACCGCGGCGAGTCCGGGACGGAGGGCGATGGCCGGCGCCGGCGTGGGCGCCGAGGCGGTCGCGATCGCGGACGCGAGGGGATGGAACGCTTGCCTGCGGGGCCGCGGCCGGGCGCTTCCGACATGGCGGAGGCGCCGCGCGCGCCGCGCTCCTCCGATGCAGCTGCGGCGGGTGTGTCCGAGCACGCGGGGCCTGCGCTCTCGCCCGCCGAGCTCGAGGCCCAGGGGAAGCACTGGACCGAGGAGCTCTTCAAGGCGATGGGCTTTGAGGCCACGGTGACTGCGACCGGCGAAGGGGACCGCGTGGACGTGACAGCCACCGTACCCGAGCGCGAGGAGCTGCTCACCGGGCGCAAGGGCGAGGTGCGCCAGGCCCTCCAGCACATCCTGAACCGCATGCTCAATCGCGGCGAGGGCACTCGTTACCACCTGCAGCTCGAGATCAACGAATTCTGGAAGCGACGCGAAGACGAGCTGAGGGCGCTCGCGCAGAAGCTCGCAGACGAGGCGGTCGAGAATCAGTCGGAGGCGGTCACCGAGTACCTGAACGCGCAGGAGCGCCGCGTGATCCACGTCGCGCTGCGCGACGACGGCCGGGTCAAGACCTACGCGCTGGGCTCGGGCATGATCAAACGCCTGGCGGTGGCGCCCGCCGACTTCCCGGGAGCCCCGGAAGAAGGCGAATAGCCCGGCACGGGTTGGAGCGACGGCGCCGGGCTCTTCCCAGGGCTCGGCGCCGATCGATTTGGAGGACTCATCCGATGCCTACACTCGACGACACGATCGCCGCGATCGCGACCGCGCCGGGTGCCGCAGGTCTCGCGGTGGTGCGCGTGAGCGGAGCGCGGGCGGTGGCGATCGCGGATGCCGTGTTTCGCGGTTCGCGGCCGCTCGCGGGCGCAGCCGGTAGCACGCTGCATCACGGGTGGGCGGCGGCGCCGATTCATCGCGGACCGCGGAGTTCTGCCGGTGCCGGGCGTCCTCCGGAGTCCGTGACCCATCGCATCGACGAAGTGGTCGTCGCGTTGTTCCGCGCGCCGCATTCGTACACGCGCGAGGACGTGGTCGAGATCTCGTGCCATGGCGGGAGTTTGCCGGCGCGGCGCGTGCTCGATGCGCTGCTGGCGGCGGGGGCGCGGCTGGCACGGCCGGGCGAGTTCACGCTGCGCGCCTTCCTCAACGGGCGGATCGATCTCGCGCAGGCCGAGGCGGTGGCGGACGTGATCCAAGCGGAGACCGTGGCTGCGCACGAGCTGGCGACGTCGCAGCTCGCGGGCGAGCTGTCGCGGCGGCTTGCAGCAGTGAGCGAGGGGTTGGCGAACGCGCTGGCGGAGGTCGAGGCCCGGGTGGACTTCGCGGAGGAAGTGGGCGGTGTGGAAGTGCCGCCGCACGTGAGCGCGGCCATCGCCGAGGCGGAGTGCGCGCTCGCATCTTTGCTCGAGGGTTCCCAGTACACGCGCGCCGTTCGCGAGGGACTGCGCGTGCCGATCGTGGGGCGGCCCAACGTCGGCAAGTCGTCGCTGTTCAACGCCCTGCTCGGCGAGGAGCGCGCGATCGTGACCGAGGTGCCTGGCACCACGCGCGACCGGGTGAGCGAGGCGATCGAGGTGGCGGGCGTACGCGTGACGCTCTCCGACACAGCCGGGCTGCGCGAGAGCACGGAGCCGGTCGAGGCGATCGGGATCGGACGCACGCACGCGGCGCTCGAGGAGTCCCCGGTCGCGCTGTGGGTGGTGGACGGCGGCGCGCCCCTCGCGCCGGAGGACCGCTGGATCGCGGAGAAGCTGCGCGCGAAGCGCGTGCTCACGGCGCTCAACAAGCGCGACCTGCCGGCGGTCACGCTCGCCGAGCACGTGACGGCGCTGCTCGATGGCGCGCCCGGGAATGGGACCGGCGTCGCCGTGCCGTTGGGCGTCGCGCGACCGGAGGCGCGCGGGGGCCCGCCGGCGCGCGTGGTCGCGGTCTCGGCCGCGCGCAGCGAGGGGCTGGACGAGCTGCGAGCTGCGCTCGCTTCATTGCTGGGCGCGGGCGCGGCCGGCGGTCACGCGGGCGCGGTCGGGAATGCCCGTCACGTCGATGCGCTCACCCGGGCGCGCGAGGCGCTGGTGCGGGCGAGTGCGATCGCAGCGCGCGGCGAGCCGGGCGAGATCGTGGCGCTCGAGCTGCGCGAGGGCCTCGCCGCGATTGGCGAGGTGACGGGCAGGGCGGTGGGCGAAGACCTGCTCGATCGCATCTTCAGCCGCTTCTGCATCGGGAAATGAGCGTGCGCGAGACGGCCGCCAGCGCCCCCGCTCTCGCGCGCGAAGCTGCGTTCGACGTGGTCGTGGTCGGCGCGGGCCACGCGGGCTGCGAGGCCGCTGTGGCATGCGGGATCGCGAAGGGCCACATGGTGCGCGAGATCGACGCGCTCGGCGGCGTGATGGGGATCGTGACCGATCGCGCCGGGATCCAGTTCAAGATGCTGAACCGCGGGCGCGGGCCGGCGGTGTGGTCGCCGCGCGCGCAATGCGACAAGGCGCGCTACTCGCTCGAGATGACGCGATACCTGGATTCCATCGCGGGGCTCACGCGCGTCAGCGGCGTGGCGAACCACGTGCGGCTCGAGCGAGGCGCTGTGCGCGCGGTGGAGCTTGCCGACGGCCGGATGCTGGATTGCCGCGCGGCCGTCATCACGCCCGGCACGTTCCTGAACGGGCTCATTCACATCGGGCCGAAGCGGCTCGCGGGCGGGCGCATCGGGGAGCACGCGGCGGTGGCGCTCTCCGAGTGCCTCGCCGAGCTGGGGCTCGAGCGCGGCCGGCTCAAGACCGGGACTCCGCCGCGCCTCCACCGCGACTCGATCGACTGGGACGCTGTCACGCCGCAGCCCGGCGACGAGCCGCCTGTGCCGTTCTCGCACTGGACGGAGCGGCTCGAGCTGGACCAGGCGCTGTGCTGGCTGACCGGCACCAACGAGCGCACGCACGCCGTGATCCGCGAGAACTTGCATCTCTCGCCGCTCTACTCCGGCGCGATCCAGGGAACCGGCCCGCGCTATTGCCCCTCGATCGAGGACAAGGCGGTCAAGTTCGCCGACCGCGCGTCGCACCACGTGTTCCTCGAGCCCGAGGGCCGCGACGTGCCCGAGATCTACGTGAACGGCATGTCGTCGAGCATGCCCGAAGAGGTGCAGCTCGCGTTCGTGCGCACCGTG
>VBOS01000275.1 GCA_005893185.1 Candidatus Eiseniibacteriota bacterium | reverse complement strand
ATCGAGCAGAACGGCGGGCGCGGCGTCAACGCCTTCACCTCGAACGACGCCACCGTCTACTTCTACTCGCTCCCCTCCAACCGCTTCGAGCTGTGGGCGTTGATGGAAGGTGGGCGCATGGCTCATCCCGTGTTCCGCGAGTTCTACAAGGAGCGCGACGTGGTCTACGAAGAGCGCCGCCTGCGCTACGAGTCCTCCCCCACCGGGCGCCTGTTCCTGGAGTTCGTGACCGCAGCCTTCCAGGCCCATCCCTACGGCTTCGGCGGGATCGGCTTCCCGTCGGATCTCAAGAGCTTCAGCCGCACCGAAGGCGAGGAGTTCTACCGCCGCAACTACGTCGCGAAGAACATGTGCGTGGCGGTCGTGGGAGACGTGAAGGAGGAGGAGGCGAAGGCGAGCGCGGAGCGCTACTGGAGCGACCTCTCCGACGCGCAGGCCCCGCCGCCGCTCGACACGGTGGAGCCGGAGCAGAAGGCGGAGCGCCGCGTGATCCTCGAGGATCCCGCTCAGCCCTTCATCTTCATCGGCTGGCACTGCCCGGCCGCGACCGATCCGACGTTTCCGGCCTATCAGGCGCTCGGCAGCCTGCTCGGGGGCGGCGATTTCGCGCGGCTCAACAAACGGCTGGTGAAGGAGAAGAAGATCGCGGTCGAGGTGCAGGCGACCCCGGGATTCCCGGGACAGAAGTACCCGAACCTGTTCATCCTGGTGGTGGTGCCCGCCGCGGGGCAGGACCCGCTCGCGGTCGAGAAGGAGGTCTACGCGGCGCTCGACAGCGTGAGGAGCACCGGTTTCACGGAGGAGGAGCTCGACGGCTACAAGGTGCGCACGCGCGCGCAGAAGATCGGGATCGCCGAGTCGAACAGCAGCCTGGCGCTCGAGCTGGCGCAGACCCAGGAGATCATGGGCGACTGGCGCGAGTGGTTCCGCGACATCGAGCGCGTCCAGGCGCTCAAGGTCGATGACTTGACGCGGGCGATGGGGAGAACCCTCGTCAAGTCCAACCGCACGGTCGGGATGATCGTCCACGCCGCATCGGAAAGCCCAGCCGGCGGAGGGCGCTGACCATGAACGATCGCAAGCCTCGCATTCGCCCAGCTGCGCTCGCCGCCCTGCTCGCCGTGGCGCTCGGGCTCTCATCGGTTCCGGCGTCCGCCGCGCTCGATCCTCGCTTCGATCCCTCGAAGCTCACGATCCCGTCGCTCCACCCGATCAAGGAGGTCAAGCCTTCACGCGCCGTGCTCGGGAACGGCCTGGTGCTCTACCTGCTCGAGAATCACGATCTGCCGGTGGTGCTCGGTCAGTCCTACGTCAAGGGCTCGTCGCTGTGGGAGCCGGCCAACAAGGTGGGGCTCGGTGGCCTCACCGGCGAGGTGATGAGGAGCGGCGGCTCCGCCGCCCACTCCGGCGACTGGCTGGACGACCGGCTCGCGGCGATCGGCGCCTCGATCAGCACCCGCATCGACGAGGACCTCGCGACTGCGGGTTTCCGCTGCCTGTCCGAGAACACCAAGGAGGTGCTGGGCCTGCTCGCCGAGGTGATGCGCAAACCCGCGTTCCCCGAGGACAAGATCGAGCTGTCGAAGGTGAGCCTGCGCCGGCAGATCGCGGGGCGCAACGACGAGATGCTCGACGTGCTGCAGCGCACGTCGGCCTTCGCGGTCTACGGCAAGGACAGCCCGTACGCGCGCGTGCCGGAATACGCCACGGTCGAGGCGATCACGCGCGCCGACTGCGTCAAGATGCACGCCCAGTGCTTCGCGCCCAACCGCACGGTCCTCGTGATCTACGGTGACTTCAAGAAGTCCGACATGCAGCGCCTCGTCGCCGGGGCCTTCGGCGACTGGAAGCGCGATCCGGCGGCGACACCCGCGCTGCCGCCGCTGCCCGCGCGCGCGGGAAACCGCGTCGTGTTCGCGCCCAAGGACGACGTCACCCAGTCCGCAGTTGTGTTCACGCACATCGGGTTCAAGGCCGACAGCCCCGATTACGCGGACATGGAGGTCCTGGAGCGTGCCCTGGGCGGCGGCTTCCAGTCGCGGCTCTTCAACCACGTCCGCACCCAGCGCGGGCTCGCCTACGCGACCGGCGCAAATTCGGGCGCGGGGTTCCTGCGTCCCGGCCTGTTCTTCGCGTACTCGCTGACCCGCAACGACTCGGTGATGGCGGCGCTCGACCTGGTGCGCGACGAGGTCCGCCGCATCACGCGCGAGCCGGTGACTCCGGAGGAGCTCAAAGTCGCGCGCGATGCTGTGCAGAACTCGTTCGTGTTCAACTTCGAGCAGCCGAGCGCCGTGGCGTTCCGCGCGGGATTCTACGAGATGGCCGGATATCCGCAGGACTTCCTCCAGCGCTACCAGAAAGCGCTCGAGAGCGTGACCGCGACTTCCATGCTCGCCGCAGGGCAGCGCCAGATCGAGCCCGACAAGCTCGTCACGGTGATCGTCGGCAAGGAGAAGGAGTTCGACCGGCCGCTGGCTGCCGTCGGCCCCACCGTCGAGCGCATGGACATCACGATTCCGCCGCCGCCTTCCAAGGCCGGCGCCGCGGCCGGGGCCGCCTCACCCGAGGCGCTGGCGCGCGGGCGCGAGTGGCTGAAGCGCGCAGCCGACAAGGCGGGCGGCGCTCCCGCGTGGGCCGCGATCAAGTCGTGGAGCGAGGATTCGAAGGTCTCGGTGAGCATGGGAGGAC
>VBOS01000274.1 GCA_005893185.1 Candidatus Eiseniibacteriota bacterium | reverse complement strand
GAGGACGCGCTCGAAGATTTCGGGGGGAAGCGGGCCGCCGAGCAGCCAATCGAGCCCGCGCCACAGCGCGATGTAGGAGTTGGGCGTCATGATCTTGGCGCCCAGCTCCTGGAGCGCTTTGACGTAGCTGATGCGCTGGAGCTCGGGATCGGTCTCCGCCGGGCCCACAGGAGGATAGAAGCGCGCCAGCTCGGGATCATCGAAGATCGAGTAGTGGAAGCGGGAGGTGAGCGGCGAATCGGGTCTTCCCCAGCTCCTCGAGCAGTGGGCGCCCACCAGCGCGAGCTGGAGGTAGAAGGCCGCATGCGTCGTATCGTCGAGCGAAGGCACGATCAGGCCCAGCACGCCCATCGGCCGGGACGCTTCGGGCCGCGGGACCGTGCGCACGGTGGAGTCGAGGCTCGTCGGGCCGACGTGCCGCACGGGGGCGCCGGCGGGGATCGAGCCGAACTCGCTCTGGACGAGGGCGCGCAGCGGAATCGTGCCCAGGCTGCCTGCGACCGAAAGGACGGCATTCGCGGGAACGAAGACGGCGCTCGCCTGCTGCTGGATCTCCCGCACCCCGATGCCCTGGATTCCGCGACCCGTGGCGGCGCGCCCGAACGCGGCTTCGCCCCCCCTCGTCCCCCAGGCGCGTGCTGCGTGGTGGAGAGCCAGTCCCAAGTTCAGGCGGTAGGCCGAGTCGAGGTCTGCGCGAACCGCGTTGGTCGCGCGCTTGAGCGCAGCCGGCGTCACGTGGATGCCGCGCATGCGGTCGGCGGCCTGGTGGACCAGCCCCGGCAGCAGGTTCTCGGGGGCGATCTCGGAGAAGCGCGTGACGCGCGGCACGACGGCCACATCCCACCCCGCGGGCCTCAAAGAGGGCATCTCCTCGCGCGTGCGCTCAGGCGTCTCGGCGGTCGCGGCGTAGAACTCGAGCTCGGCGAGCAGCGCGCTCATGCCTTCCTTGCCCTGCGGCTCGTCGTTCTGCCCGAAGTCGTACGCAACTGTGACGTCCACGTAGCGGCAACCGGGCACGTCGCGCGTGACGACCCGCAGTCCGTTCGGGAGCTTGAAGCTTTCGAAAACCGTGCTGTCATCGAGAGCGATCGGTCCGAGATCGGCGCGTGCGCAGGGGGCAAGGCCCGGGGCGAGCAGGAACAGCACGAGGGCAGGAAGCCAGGGACGGAGGCGAGCCACGCGATCTCCTTCTCCCAGATGAGCATGCGCCCCCCGGATTCCTCGAGGAGGCGCTTCGAGACCACCGATTCTACCTCATCCCGCGTGCCTGACCAGCGGATCGCCAGCGCGCGCCCCCTCCATGTCCGGCTCCCATCCGCGCGAGCGCGCGCCTAGGCGAGGGTCAGCTCGTCCGAATGAGCGTCGTAGTCCAGCAGCCCGCCGAACTGCGCCCACGCGATCAGCGTGGCCCACAATCGCTCCTGGTTCTCGTCCGGTAATGCCAGGGCCAGCATCTCGAGCACGAAATCACGGTCCAAGCTGCGCCGCGGCTGACGGTCGATCACGTCGGCGAGCCGGCGGAAGAGACCGAGCTTCAGGAGCTGATCCCGCCACATTCTGCTCCGATCCGGAAGGGCGGCGGCGAGGAAGCGCTTGCCCACGGGAGTGAGCGTGATCGCCCGGCGCGGCGTGTCCACCAGGTCCAGCATCTCGGCGGCCTTGGTGACGGCGATCACGTGACCGAAGTCCTGGCGGGTCTCCGCCACGACGCGGAACAGGTCGTCTGTGCCGCCGCGCGCGTCGAGGTATTCGAGCAGTCCGAGGATCTCGGAGGGCCGGCTCTCCGGCAGCGGCTCGATCGCCTCGACCGGGGGCGCGGGCGCTTCCGACACGTCCGGCAGCTCGCCGCCGGTGATGATCTCGTGCAGCTCCTCGACGAGCCGCTCGATCTCGGGCGAGCGGTAGTCGCGCGGACGCGGCACGCGATCCTCGATCACGGTCCGCACGTGGCCGGGGGCGCCGCCCAGGACGACGATCCGGTCCGCCATGTAGGCCACCTCCCGGATGTCGTGGCTGACGAGCACGATCGAGGAAGGGTTGCGCTCGTGCGAGCTCCAGATGTCGAGAACCTCGGCCCGCAAGCTCTCCGCCGTCAGGGCATCCACCTGGCTGAAGGGCTCGTCCATGAACACCACCTCGGGCTCGACCGAGAGGGCCCGCGCCAGGCCGACCCGTTGCTTCATCCCGCCCGAGAGCTCGCGCGGATACGAGTCTTCGAATCCCGCAAGGCCCATGGCGCGCAGCGTGGCATCGACGCGCCGCTCGATCTCAGCTCCCGCCACGCCGCGGGCCCGGAGCACCGTGCGCACGTTCTCGGCTGCTGTCATCCACGGGTAGAGCGCGAAGCTCTGAAACACGATCGCCACGCCGGGATTGATCCCGCGCAGCGGCTGGCCGTGGACTCGCACTTCTCCCTCGGTGGGCCGGATCAGGCCGGCGAGGATGCGCAGGAGCGTGGACTTTCCGCAGCCGGAGGGGCCGAGGAGCGCGACCACCTCGTTGGGCCGGATCTGGAGCTGGATGCCGTCGAGGACCCGCACCGGGCGTCCCGCGGGCGTGAGGAACGTGTGCCCGACGCCCTCGGCCTCGCACAGGAAGCCGGCCGTCTCGGCGGTCGCCTGGGTCTCCGTCACGTCACCGACTCAGCGAGAAGCGCTGCTCAGCCAGCAGGTACAGCCGCTGCCAGAGCGTCCGGTTGAAGAGCACGACGAGCGTCGACATCACGAGCACGCCCGCCGCGAGATGGGCCAGATCCCCGCTCTCGGCCGCGCGGCTGATCCGCGCGCCGATACCCGATGTTGCGAGCGTGCGGCCGTGGAAGCTCGCGTACTCGGAGACGATGCTGGCGTTCCAGGCCCCGCCCGCTGCCGTCACCCAGCCGGTGACGAGGTAGGGAAAGACGGCCGGCGCGTGGAGCCGCCGGAAGCGCTCGAGGAGCGACAGCCGGTAGGTCG
>VBOS01000273.1 GCA_005893185.1 Candidatus Eiseniibacteriota bacterium | reverse complement strand
GATGCCGCGCTGGTCGCATTCGGCGGCGCGGGGGGCCTGCACGCCTGCCCGGTCGCGGAGTCCCTGGGCTGCGTCGTCGTGCTGTTCCCGGCCGAGGCCGGCGTGCTCTCGGCGCTCGGCGCGCTGGGCGCCGAGTCGCGGCGCGAGTGCAGCCGCTCGGTGCTGCTGCCCGCGGCGGACGGCGCCGCGATCGAGCGGGCGCTGCGCGACCTCGAGCGCGATGTGCGCGCGCGCTTCCCAAGCGCCGAGCTGCGCCGCGTGCGGATCGAGCGCCACGCCGATGTGCGCTACCGCGGCCAGTCGCACGAGCTGTCGCTGCCCGCCGGTCCCGACCTCGCGGCGCGCTTCCACCGCGAGCACGCCCGGCGCTTCGGCTTCGCCGACCCCACGCGCACGGTCGAGGTGGTTACCCTCGAGGCGCGCGGGTGGATTCCGGGCCAGCGCGCGTTCGGCGGGGAGCGCGCGTTCGGGGGCGGAGCGCGCCCCGGCGCGGGTGCCGCTCGCGTTCGTCACGAAGGCGCGTGGCTCGAGGCCGTGATCTGGGACCGCGACTCGATGGGCGCAGCATCGAAGGTGCGCGGCCCGGCGGTCGTGATCGAATCGGGCGCCACCCTGTGGGTGCCGCCCGGCTGGAGTGGGACGCTGGGCGCGGGCGGGACCTTGATCCTCCGCCGCATGGCGCGCGGATGAAGCGCTTCGGTGGCGCGTCGCTCGCGCTCTACCAGGGACTGTTCGCGGCGTGCGCGGAGGAGATGGGGGCCACGCTCATGCGCACGGCGCACTCGCCCAACATCCGGGAGCGGCTCGACCACTCGTGCGCCGTGTTCGACGGAGAGGCGCGCCTCGTCGCCCAGGCCGCGCACATCCCGGTTCACCTCGGGAGCCTGCCGCGCGCGGTCGAGGCCGCGCTCGCGGCCGGCCCGCTCGGTCCCGGCGACGTGGTGCTGCTCAACGATCCGTTCGCGGGCGGCACGCATCTGCCCGACCTCACGCTGGTCTCGCCGGTGTTCCTCGGACGCGGGCGGCGCCCCGACTTCCTGGTCGCGAGCCGTGCCCACCACGCCGACGTCGGCGGCGCATCGCCCGGCTCGATGCCGCTCGCGCGCGAGGTCTACGAGGAGGGCCTGCGATTGCCGCCGGTTTTCCTCGTGCGCGGAGGACGCAGGCAGGACGACGTGCTGCGCATCGTGCTCGCCAACGTCCGCACGCCCGCGGAGCGCGCCGCCGATCTCGACGCCCAGCTCGGCGCGCAGACGACGGGGGCGCTTCGCCTCGCCTCGCTGGCGCAGCGCCGCGGCCGGGGCGAGCTCGCGGCAGCAGCGGTCGCGCTCATGGACCACGCCGAGCGCTGCGTGCGCGCGGCGCTCCGCGCGCTGCCGCGTGGCGCCTACCGTTTCGAAGACTTCCTCGACGACGACGGGCTCGGCAGCGGCCCGGTGCGCATCGCGGTGCGTCTCACGCCGGACGGCGATCGGCTCACGGTGGACTTCTCCGGCTCGAGCCCGCAGGTGCGCGGGCCCGTGAACGCGGTCGAGGCCGTGACGCGCGCCGCGACCACCTACGCCGTGCGCTGCGTGCTGGGCGGGGACTTCCCCGTGAACGACGGAGCGTTTCGCCCCATTTCGGTGATCGCGCCCGCCGGCACCGTTGTTCACGCGGTGCCGCCTGCTGCGGTCGGGGCCGGCAACGTCGAGACCTCGCAGCGCATCGTGGACGCCGTGCTCGGCGCCTTCGCGCGCGCGCTGCCCGATCGCGTGCCAGCTGCGAGCAGCGGCACGATGAACAACCTGCTGAGCACGATGAACAACCTGCTGATCGGCGGCGCGGATCCGCGCACGCGCGAGCCCTTCGCCTACTACGAGACGCTGGCCGGCGGCCACGGTGCGGGGCCGGGCTGGAACGGCGCCTCCGCGATGCAGGCGCACATGACCAACACCCGCAACACGCCGGTCGAGGCGCTGGAGCACGCGTACCCGCTGCGCGTGATCGCGACGGCGATCCGGCGGGGAAGCGGCGGACGCGGCCGCTGGCGCGGCGGCGACGGCGTCGTGCGCACGATCGAGCTGCTGGCCCCGGCGCGCGTCACCGTGATCTCCGAGCGCCGCGCGCGTGGGCCCTAC
>VBOS01000272.1 GCA_005893185.1 Candidatus Eiseniibacteriota bacterium | reverse complement strand
AGCGCGGCGGCGCGGATGCGGCTCAGCATCGAACCCTCGCGCGGGGGCGAAGTGGCGCGGGAGCAGAACGCAGGGCATGCGGCGTCGCCTGTTGCTCCAAGGCGGCCGGCGCATGCAGGGCGGGCGAAAGCGTGAAGGCCCCCGGAGCCGTCCTTCGGGAGCCTTCGAGCGAGGAGCCTAGAGCCGGCGGCGCGGGTGTGTCAACGATGGACTTGTCGCGGCGTCTCGGCGCTTCAGCCGGTCTCCACCCGCACCCGCTCCAACTCCCCGCTGAGCCGGACGCGCACGCGTCCCACCAGGAACGTCGCGACCGCGGCCAGCCCGACGACGAAGCCCCACCACAGACCCACCACGCCCAGCCGGGCGCCGAAGCCGAGCGCGAGGCTCACCGGCATGCCGAGCAGCCAGAAGCCGAGCACGTTCGCGAGCATCGCCGCGCGCGTGTCGCCGGCGCCGCGCAGCACGCCCGATGCGACCACCTGCAGGCCGTCGAAGACCTGGAACAGACCGGCGATCGGGATCAGCAAAGAGGCGATCGCCACCACAGCTGGCACCGAGGTGTAGGCCTTCGCGAAGGCGGCGGGGATCACGAGCAGCACGATCGCGCTCAGCGCCATGAAGCATGCGCCGCACGCCAGGGCACTGGCCGCGACGCGCCGCGCGTGAGCTGCGTCGCGCTCGCCGATCGCGTGGCCCACCAGGATGGAAGCGGCGCTGCCGATGCCCAGGGGCACCATGTACATGAGCGACGCCAGATTCAGCGCCACCTGGTGCCCGCCGATCGCAGCTGCGCCGAACCAGCCTGCGAACACCGAGATCGAGCCGAACGTCGTGAACTCGACACTCATCTGGATGCCGATCGGCAGGCCGATGCGCAGCGTGCGCATCAGCGCATCGCCCCGCAGCGCCTCGCGCCGCAGCGGGATCAGCACGCCGGCCAGCTCGCGGCGCCCGAGGACGAGCAGCATCGCGAGCATGAGCCAGCGCCCGATCGTGCTCGAAAGCGCCGCGCCGGGCGCCCCCATCGCAGGCGCGCCGAGATGGCCGAACACGAGCACCCAGTCGAGCCCGAGATTGACGAGATTGCCCGCCACGATCGTGATCACCACCGCGCGGGTGTGCTTCAGCGCCTGCAGGGCCTGACGCAGCGTGACCCACATCAGCATCACGATCATGCTCGGCGCCGAGAACCACACGAAGGCGGCGGCGCGCGGCACGACCTCGGCCGGCTGGCGCAGCCAGCGGAGCACGTGCTCGGCCGGCAGGCACAGGAGCGTGAGCGTCAGGCCCAGCGCGGCCGCCAGCACCAGGCCGCGCTGCACGCCGAGCGCCACCGCTTCGCGATCCCGGGCGCCCGCCGCCTGCGCCACGATCGGGTCGATCGACCACAGCGCGCCGAACGCGAACCCCGCGAGGCCCATCACGTAGAGGTGCCCGAGCGATGCGGCGGCCAACTCCCGCGCCGAGACATGCCCGACCACGATCGTGTCCACGACGCCCATGAGCATGATACCGACCTGTGCGGACGCGATCGGGATCGAGAGCCGGACGAGTGCGCGCAGGTCGCGCGATGTGGGGACGAAGCTCCGGACCATGAGGGCGCGCACCGTACCATGCAATCGAAACCTGGGGCCGAGGCCGGCTGGACAGACGCACCCCACTCTTGCATTTTACTGAGCATGCGATCTCTTGGGCCTGCATCCGGGCGTGCCCCGGGAATGCCCCGGTCGGGCCGGCGGGCGCAGCGCGCCGCCGTGCTCGGCACGGCGCTGGCCGCGGCGCTCGCGGTCCTTGCGGTCGCCGCACTCGCAGTCGGTGTCTCCTCCGCGGCTCCGGCCGGCCCCGATTCCGCTGGTGCCGTGTCGCTGGCCGCCGCGGCCCCGCCACGTGTCCCTGCCGGCGTTCCGTCGCTCGAGCACGTCATCGTGGTGGTGATGGAGAACAAGAACGCGGACGTGGCGACGGATCCGAGGAGCTGCCCTTACACCGCCCAGCTCGCAGCCACTTGGGTGCGGTTCGCGGACTCCCACGCCATCGCCCACCCGTCCCAGCCCAACTACCTGGCGCTGTGGGCCGGCAGCACTCTCGGAGTGGACGGCAACTCATGCCCAGCGCATGGCGCGCCGTTCAACGCGGAGAACCTGGGGCACGCCCTGGAAGCGGCGGGCAGGACATGGCGGGCCTACTGTGAGGACCTGCCAGCTGTGGGATCGACGGCGTGCAAGGCGCGTGGCGGTCTCTACGCCCGCAAGCACGCGCCGTGGGCGAATTTCAAGAACCTCGACCACGCGAACGAGCGGCCCTATTCCGACCTCGCGAAGGACATCGCGAGTCAGCGGCTGCCCGGCCTGGCGTTCGTGATTCCGAACAATTGCCACAACACGCACGACTGCTCGGTCTCAGCCGGTGACGCCTGGCTGGCGGCCGAGCTTCCCGCGATGATCTCCGCAGTCGGGAATCGCGGGCTGGTCGTGCTGACCTGGGACGAGGACGACAGGTCGGAGGACAACCTCATTCTCACCGTGTTCGCGGGGCAGGCGCTGCGCCCGGTCACCGTCTCGCAGCGGCACATCACGCATTACACGGTGCTGCGAACCCTGTGCGACGGCTTGGGGCTGGCTCCGTTCGGCGCAGCCGCGACCGAGAGCCCGATCACGGACGTGTGGTTGCACGGGATACCGCCCGCGGATCCCAAGAAGCCCTGACGTCCTCGGTCCGAAGCTCGCCCGAGCTCGGCCGGGTTTGGGAGGAAACGGGGCGGCCGTAGGCGTCCTCGCCGCGCCTTCTGGCCCCTCGCGGCGCGGCGGCGGTTCAGCCCGTGCCTCGCACGGACGATAACTCAGCCCGGCGCCTTCACTTCGGTCCGGGAGATCCCATCGTGAGCTCGAGGCTCGCCCATTCCATCCGTCGGCATCGGTCCACGCTGGAAAAGCGCGTGGCCCGGGAGCTTTCGGCCGCGCTGGGCGATGACGGCGCGCGCCGCGAAGCGGCGAAGCTGGTCGAGAGCCTGGCGGTCGGCATCGAGCGGGACCACCCCGAGTCCCTGCGTCGCCTGGTCCGTGAAAGCTCGCGCCGCTGGCGCGGGTGCGGCGCGGAGCCCAGAGCGGTGGAGCGGGCGCTCGCGGCGCTGGTGCTGCCGCGCGCTTCGGGCGCCGAGCCGGAGGCGGACGGCCCGTGGGGCACGATCGAGCGGGGGCAGCCGGTTCTCGACACGGCCGCGCGCCTCCAGCGCGAGCGCATCGAGAAGAACAAGTTCGCGGCGCTCCTCACGGTGAGCCACGCGGTCGCGAACTCGCTCGAGCTGGGGACCATCCTCGCCACGATCGCCGGTCAGGTGCGGGAAGTGATCCAGACCGACGAGTGCACGGTGTTCCTGTACGACGAGCAGGAGAAGGTCCTGCGGCCCAAGGTCTGCGACGCGGACAGCTTCCGCGACGAGATCATGAACGTGCGGCTCAAGCTCGGAGAGGGCATCACAGGCGCGGTGGCGCAGAGCGGGCGCGGCGAGATCGTGAACGACGCCGAGCGCGACCCGCGCGCCGCTCAGGTGCCCGGGACTCCGGAAGAGCACTCCTCGCTGCTGTGCGTCCCGCTGCTCGCGCGGGAGAAGGTGGTGGGCGTGATCACCCTCACCCGCACGAGCGGACGCTCCTTCGAGCCCGAGGATCTCGAGCTGGCCACGCTGTTCGCCGGACACTGCAGCACAGCCATCGAGAACGCCCGGCACTACGAAGAGACGCGCGCCGCGCTGGTGGAGCTGCGCGAGACCCAGGCGCAGCTCGTCCAGTCCGCGAAGCTGAACGCCCTGGGGGAGATGGCCGGCGGCGTGGCCCACGACTTCAACAACCTGCTGTCGGCCGTGCTGGGCCGCACCCAGCTCCTGCTCCAGGGCGTCCGCGATCCGGAGATCCGGCGCCAGCTCCAGGTGATCGAGCGGGCGGCGCTGGACGGCGCCGAGACCGTGCGCCGTGTGCAGGAGTTCACGCGGGTCCGCAGCGACGGACACTTCGCGACGCTCCGCCTGAACGAGCTGCTGCGCGAGGTCGTCGGGCGCACGCGGGCGGCGTGGGAAGCGGGACCGCGGCGCAACGGGATCGCGGTCGAAATCGAGTTCGCCCTGGCGGCACGCCAGACCATCGCGGGCAGCGCATCGGAGATCCGCGAGCTGTTCGCGAACCTCGTGCTGAACGCAGTTGACGCGCTCCCGTGGGGCGGCCAGATCCGCATCTCGACCGCGGACGAAGGGAGCGACGTCGTGGTGCGGATCCGCGATACGGGCATCGGCATGGACGAGGAGACCCGGCAGCGGGTCTTCGATCCCTTTTTCAGCACGAAGTCTGCGCGGGGCACAGGCCTCGGCCTCTCGGTCGCCCGCGGCATCGTGACCCGACACCGCGGGTCGATCGTGGTCGAGAGCGAGCCTCATCTCGGGGCCGAGTTCACCGTGCGCTTCCCCGCGGGCGGGTCGCCCGGGCTGCCACCCGCCCCGTTCTCCCCCGGACGCCTGCCCCGGCTCCGCGTGTTGGCGGTCGACGACGAGAAGCCGGTGCTCGACGTGCTGGCGGACCTGCTGCGCGCCCTCGATCAGCAGGTGGACACGGCGCTCGGCGGCGCCGCGGGTCTCGAGCGCTTCGAGCAAGGCGAGTACCAGGTGGTATTCACGGACCTCAGCATGCCGGAGGTGAACGGCTGGGACCTCACGCTCGCCGTGAAGTCGCGTCGTCCGGACGTGGCGGTCGTGGTCGTGACCGGCTGGGGACTGCAGCTCGAGGAGGAGACCGCGCGGGCGCACGGCGTGGATCTGCTCGTGGCCAAGCCGTTCTCGATCGAGGATCTCGAGCTCGCGCTGCAGCGGGTCGGTGATTCGCTCGCGCCGCGAAGCGCCGCCGGCTAGCGCCGCTTCTCGATCGGGATGCCTGCGTCGGGGCCCGGCATCCCGAGAGCGGTGGCTGTGCGCGGCGCGAAGCCCTGCTTGGGCAGAGCGCCGCGTTGGAGCGCCCGCACCCGGCCGTTCCGATCCACCACGAACCATGTGGGGACGACCTGCTCGCCGCCCGCGTCCATGGCGTTGTACTGGGCAGCGATCACCTTGCGCGAATCGGGGATGACCGGATAGTGCAGGCCGTAACGCCGCGCGGTGGCCCACGCGACGCCATTCTTCATGTCCAGCACAGCGACCGGCACCGCTCCCAGCTTGAGGATCGCGTCGCGCTCGCGCTCGATCGCGGACAGAACCGTGGGCTCTGGGCCGAACACCAGCAGCACCGGACCCTGGTG